>CAKZVJ010000145.1 GCA_937923345.1 uncultured Saprospiraceae bacterium | reverse complement strand
CAAAGAACTGCTTCAATAATAAACTTCCTAATAATAAAGATACATGAACTATACATTTAATTTTTTGATATTGGCTATATCACTCTGCACATTCGAATTTGCTTTGGCCCAAGATAAAGCTACTCTTAATAAAGGAGACTACGTCGCTAGCTTCACAGAAGTAGATGACAAGGGCAATAGCATCTCACTCGAAGACTACAAAGGGAAAGTCGTGTTGCTCAATTTCACAGCTACTTGGTGTGGTCCATGTTGGGAAACGTATGTACCGATGGATGACTTGCAGAAGCAATATCAGGAGGACCTGGTTATCATTTCCTTCCATATGGATAACATGGAAAAGAAATGGAAGAAGAAAGCAGCGTCAAAAAGAATTACTTTCGATGTTATTTCTATTTGGCAGTCAGACACTATAAAAGCATTGCATAAATCTTTTGCACCTAAATTGTATCCCTCCTTTGTACTCCTTGACCCCAGTGGAAAAATACATCAGAAGTGGGATGGCAACTCAGAAAACATGCTGCGAAAAAATGTCAAGAAAGCAGTAAGACGGTTTATGTAGGGATGTTCAGAAGTAAGAGAAGAACCCCGGAGAGCTTGCCCCGATTTTTTTTCGGGGGGTGTCATTATCAAAGCCCAGGGTGGAAACTCTGGGTTATTAGCGAGGCAAGAACCAATTTGGCGTGATTTTCTTTTAAAAATCATGACAAATTGAGTCAAAGAATCACCCTGTTTTTAAAGCAATATTATTAAAAATGGTGTGATCATTTAGAGATTTTAAGATGTAGAATGTTTTATCTCAACGAAAAATGATATTACTGAACATCCCTATGTAGGTATTTTTTATAAAGTGCAAGCAAGTGTATTACTCGCCAATTCATAAGTAAAAAACCTGAATATTAATCTATCTTTCATCGAAGAAATGCGGCCTTTCAAGAGTTTTTGAATAACAAATAATTCTTTTTTGCGTGAGGGATAGACAGGGCGACGAGTATAGCGAGGAGGTCCGTAGGACGGTAGCCGAATGGCGTACCCCGAAATAGCCTGACCCTGACATTCCGACTTTATCGGAATGAGAATGGGGCACGCCCAAATAAATATTGTACCTTGTCTCTTATGTCAACGCAACGTCCTGTCCATTCAGACTTTCTACATTTTCTAGAATTGAAAGAGCAAAAATTAGTGGATCTCTATCTTGATCTTCGAGCGTATATGTTGGACTTACATCCTGAGGCGAATGAGTTGCTCTATCATACACATGCCTTGACGAGTGTGTATACCATTTCAGAAAAATTGTCCGACGCGTATGGCATGATTCCTATCTATACCAAACATTTGAATCTAGGTTTTAACAAAGGAACGTTGTTGAAGGATCCACATAACCTGCTGCAAGGTACGGGGAAATGGATCAGGCATATCCCCATCGAAAAAACGAGTGACTATAGAAATGCCAAGGTGAAAAAGCTGATAAAAGAGGCGATTAGCTTTGCTATGGACGACATGGACAAGCCAAGTAAAAAGGTAGGTCAAACAATTTCCAAAATCAAGAAGAAGTAAATTTATACTCAACGGAAATTGGTTTGGGACAATTTATGCGAATTTATTTTGGTCGATATCAAGGCGAAAAACGTAGCCGATGCCTTAGCATCAGCGAGTATTTTCAACGCAGATAGCGGCTAAAAGAAATAGCAGAAAAGTCCCAAACTACTTTCTGTTGAGTATATATGCTCTTTTGATTTTTTAAGTTAATAAAAGAAGAGATAAGTGTTCAGAATAAAAAACTTAACTCTAACTATACAAAAAGATACCTCGGTGATCCGTAAATTGCATTAGTAATAAAAATCACTCAATGAAAAATCTTTTTTTAGTATCCGTTTCAATTTGTCTGCTATTCTCTTTCAGTGATATAATTGCGCAATCGAATATGTCCGTGAAAACTGTTTCCGATAAACAGGCTTTGCTGAATACCATTGCCAATGCGGAGCCTGGAGATGAGATTGTCATGAGCAACGGCGAATGGGATGATATAGAACTAAAAATTAGTAATAGTGGAACTGCAGACAAGCCCATCACGCTTCGAGCAGAGACACCTGGTAAGGTGCTCATCCAAGGAAAATCAAATCTAGAATTAGGGGGCGATTACATTCATGTAGTAGGTTTGTCTTTTGTCAATGGCTATTCTCCGTCACGGGCGGTGATAAAATTTGCGATAGAAGATGAAGTGGCCAACCACTGTCAAGTCAGCAACTGCATGATAAAAAATTACAATAAACTACAAAGAAATTTTCAAGATCTGTGGGTGCTTTTTATGGGAAGAAATAATCAATTGGACCACTGCTACCTTGCTGGAAAATCTAATCGAGGACCGACCATTCGAGTAGATGTAAAAGGCAATCAAAGTATAAATAATTATCACAAAATCATCTACAATCATTTTGGACCACGCCCTCCCAAAGGGGGACCTAGCGCAGAGACGATTCAGATAGGAGATAGCTATACTTCTATGTGTCCGAGTTATACTTTAGTGGCGAACAATTATTTTGAGGAGTGCAATGGTGAGGTGGAAGTGATATCTAGCAAGACCAATTTTAATGAATTTCGCAACAATATTTTTTATAAAAGTGAAGGCTCACTCGTGACGCGCCATGGCAATTATTGTACAGTAGATGGCAACTATTTTATTGGTTCAGATGACTCCTCCAATTATGGCGGTGTTCGATTAATTGGTACGGGTCATAATGTGACTAATAATTATTTTTACAAGTTGAAGGGCTCAGCATTTAGAAGTCCCCTTGCGGTGATGAATGGCATACGCAAATCTCCACTCAATCGCTACATCCAAGTGACAGATGTGACAGTCGCATATAATACCTATGTCGATTGCAAATCTCCCTTACAGTTTGGCGTAGGGTCCAATGTGGCACAGAAAGATGTATTGCCTGCTTCGGAGATTCGCTCCGAGCGACCGATAAGAACAGTCGTCGCAAATAATTTAATCTATAATACCAAGGGAGACAATACGCCGATCGTAGCACATGATAAATTGGATGGCATTCAATTTGAGAGCAATGTGATTCAAAATCAGGGACAGCAGTTCGATGCGGTAGAAGGTGTAAAGCAGCTTAGTTTTGAGCTCAAAGAAATAGCAAGAGATATCATGATGCCTAAGAATAATATTTCAGAGGTAGCGGTATTTAAGGGCTTTGGCTTTGAGGCATTTGATAAAGATATATTTGGAAATTCTAGAGCCAATCAAAATGCAGTAGGTGCTATGGTGGCCGGCACTGTAAGTGCTCCAGATATTTTTGACACTTCTAAATATGGCCCTAATTGGGAGATGGAAACTACAGTGAGTAAAGAAAAAAATATAGTCTCCGTCAGCAATGCTAAAGAACTCATCCAAGCGATTGCAGAGGCAGCGCCTGGGGATATGCTTGAATTAGAATACGGCTTTTACGCATTCAGTCGGCCCTTGCAAATTGATAAACCAATTACCATTCTATCGAATAGTAACTCGGATAACCAGCTCACTATTTTATATAAAGGGGCGGCCGGTACGCCACTTTTTGAGCTGCATCCCAAGGGTGATCTTACCCTGAAAAATATCACCTTGAAAGGGAGAGGAGATCAACATGCTTTTGCGTCCCTCAAAGAAAATATGTCTAGCTTGTATAATCTAACTTTATCAGGATGCCAGGTGGAAAACTTCGACTATATATTGAAGGCATACAAGTACTCCTTTTCAGAGCAGATAGCATTATCGGATTCAAAGTTTAAAAATTGCAAAAACGGTCTTGAGCTTTCTGAAGAGACAGAAGACAAAGGGGAGTACAACGCGGAAAACATTTCCATCTCCAATTGTACTTTTGAAAACGTGGAGGCAAATGTGATTGATTATTATCGTGGAGGCTATGATGAGTCTACGGTGGGCGGAAGTCTGACGGTGACGAATAGTAGTTTCACGAACTGCGGCGCTAAAGAGAAAAACAAAATTTTATTGAATACTTATGGCATCATCAATGTCAATCTTGCAGACAATAGTTTCACCGATAACCCAGTGGAACTGGTCGCACAACTTTGGGGCGCAAAAAATAACACCCACGCCAATAATATAATTGTCAACTCTGGAAAAATTCTAGTAGAAGAAAATCTGAAGTTGAAAACGTTTTATTAAGATGATTCTTTGGGCGTGCCACTGATGCCCCCGAGAAAAGTGGGGACATCAGTGTCGGGCTCTTTCGTGGTCCACTTTGTTCCCGTCTCGCTACTTTTCCCGACCCATGGCTATCCCCACCAACCTTTTGCTAGTCAGTAAAAGCCACGAGACCTGCCTCTATCGAGTCAGCACTTTCGATCCCTCACGCGGTATTCTAGAGGTGTGGTTTATTCAAAGATTTATATTAGTAGTTTAGGGATATTCAGAAGAGAGAGTAGAACCCCGGAGAGCTTGCCCCGATTTTTTTTCGGGGGGTGTCCTTATTAAAGCTGAGGGTGGCAACCCTGGGTATTAACGATGCAAGAACCAATTTGGCGTGATTTTCTTTTAAAAATCATGACAAATTGAATCTAAGAATCATCCCGTTTTTAAAGCAATAATTTGAAATATGGTGTAATCATTTAGAGATTTTAAGTTGTAGATTATTTTATCTCAACGCAATATGATATTTCTGAACATCCCTATATTATTTTGTATGAATCTTTGATCTCTCTTTAAATAATCTCTACAACTACTTCTTATCCACTTCTATCTAAGTTTTCAAAAAATTATCTTAACTTTATTAGATAATAAATCAATCAAACAATGAAAATTCTTAAGATTTTAATAGCTGTTTTAGCACTGTTGATAATTGGCTTTTTTGCCTTAGGTTTTATCACACCGAGTGTTGAGTACAGCAGCACAATTATAGTAGACAAACCCATTGAAGAAGCATGGGCCATCATGGCTGATGAGACTCGGGTTACCGAATGGTTAGAAGATGTGAAGCGCATGGAGCCTGTCAGTGGAACACCCAATACGGTAGGTGCGGTATCGAATATCTACGTAGATAATAATGGTGAAGAAATGATGATGCAAGAGACCATTACTAAGTACGAAGTGCCGAGTACCATTGCGATGACATTCACGATGGATTTTATGGATATGGATTATGAAATGACCCTAAAGGAGAAAGATGGGAAGGTAGAAATTACATCTCATTCCAAAACCATAGGAAACGGTGCAGTGGCAAAATCAATAGTAGCCATGATGCCCTCGGCAATGAAAGCTCAAGAGGATACCAATATGAATAATCTAAAGAAGGTAATCAACGAAAACACTAAGAACTACTTTCCGGAGGCCGCTCTCCAAAGTCCAGAATAGCTAATAGGACAGCATATATTATACTTCTCATTAGTGTATGCCGTTTCGACTTTGTATAAAGTAAAATCTTTTTCTCTCGAAAATGCAAAATCCTATTACTTTGAAATTGGACATGAAGAAACTAAGCAATGGAAAGAGAAGGCCATAGAAAATATAAGTGACTTCCAAAAATACGCGTATTAGTTTCTAAATCTATACCCATCGCGACGGCGCCTGCGCCCAAAGCGAGTCGCTCGGAGAGCGCAAGGACAAGTGGTGGTAGTGGTATCCTATGTACAGGCGCATAGCCATGCGTCTGTACATAGGGTATGAACGGACGACACGGTCTCGCTTTGATGTAGGCAAGGCCGCAATCAAAGTCGAGATGGCCCCTCTTCGATATTCTAATACTACAACTGGACAAGGCTCCTTAATCTACGAAAACTAGAGCCGTTTTATCCCGCAAAAAAATACTACTTTTGCGGACAATGAAAAAACTGTTTAAACTACTATTTACATTCTTGTTTTTGGCGTTGGTGGTTTTGCTCATCGTCTTTGCATTCAAGACTTTTAGCTTCAACTCTAAGCAGTTAGCGAGTATCGAACCGATCGAAAAAATAAATCTAGATGCAGCTTGTACGAACAGGTTTGTCTCTTCTATCCAAGTGCCGACCTTGTCCTATGCAGATCGCATCGACACCCTTGCGTTTGAACAGTTGGATAGTTTGTTTCAGAAAAATTATCCCATGTTGTATGCGCGTATGTATATGCGCCCGATCAACGAGTTTAGCCATATCTATCGATGGAAGGGGAGAGACCCATCGTTGCTGCCGATACTCCTCATCGGCCATACGGATGTAGTACCTATCGAAAACGAAGAGGCCTGGGAAGAAAAACCGTTTAGCGGAGTGCAGAAGGACGGCTACATCTGGGGACGCGGCACACTAGATGACAAAATAAATGTGGTAGGGCTATTGGAGGCGGCGACATTATTGATGCAAGAAGAGTTTGCGCCCAGGCGGGATGTGTACTTTGCCTTTGGACATGACGAAGAAGTAGGCGGTAAAAATGGAGCCGTTGCGATGGCGCAATTTTTCAAAGAACAGGGCATACAGTTTGAGTTTGTGTTGGATGAGGGCTTAGTGGTTTTGAAAGAAGCATTGGATGGACTAGAGCCCCCCTTGGCGATGATCGGCATCGCAGAAAAGGGATTTGCCAATTTGCAATTGTCTATCGATCTAGAGGCTGGCGGGCACTCCTCTATGCCACCCGCGAATACCGCCATCGGTATGCTCGCTAGTGCAGTGGCTGCCTTGAGCGACGAGCCTTTTCCCTCCCGCATAGACGGAGCGACGCAGGGACTGCTAGAATACGCAGGACCAGAAATGGATTTTTTTAAGAAAGTACTCTTCGCCAATCTTTGGGCAACCGAGGGACTCATCAAAAATAGCTTGGCTAAAGATGCTACCTCTGCGGCCTTGGTGCAGACGACTACTGCGCCTACCATCTTTAATAGTGGTATCAAGGACAACGTACTGCCTTCTCAAGCGAGCGCGACGATCAACTTTAGGATTTTGCCAGGAGAGACCGTAGCCTCTGTGAGAGACCGTGTGGAAAAAGTAATCGATAATCCTGCTGTCAAGATTGCAGTAGATGAAAACTTCTCGAGCAATCCATCGCCCGTATCCAGCACGAGTTCTTTTGGTTTTAGAGTATTGCAGAAGACGCTGCAAGAGACTTACCCTGAGACCATCATCGCACCTGGACTAGTCATCGCCGCGACCGACTCTAGACAGTACGCGCATGTGGCCAACGACGTCTATCGGTTTACGCCGGTATGCATTGCTCGTGACGATATAGGACGCATCCATGGCAACAACGAGCGCATCAGTGTGGATAACTATCATGATGCGATTCGGTTTTACAAACGGCTCATAGAGAATGCGGCTAAGTAGTTTGCCTATTGATTGGGGAATACATCCTTAGAGTGCATAGCCTTCTTTATATATTTAGGAGTCCATTCCTTTTGGAGGAGATCAAAAATAGCTGGCCCACCTTCCCCAATGAATGTACGAAACGAACCATCAGGCCTAAATACGATCCACAACTCACATAGAACGGCCTCTGGAAAGAAGTCTCTAAAAACATGATTGGTATCAACAGAGAAGGGGAATGGATAATCTTTATCTCCAGCTTCGGGATCTATAACGGCAAAGTAGGGGATTTTATATTCATTGAATCGAGGCTCAACAAGATAAAATGCATGGCCATCATACTCGCGCGTACAAGTATTGAGTTCTGGGAAATACCCAAAACCAACATCTTTGCTGAAGTCAATTTCGATGCCGAGAGATTTTTGTATTTGAGACTGTAAACTTGAAAGATGCGCAGGCGACTCTATTTTTCCAAACCTATTTCGCACATATAACTTATGGTAAATAATAGAGTCTGTTGGTATGGTTACATCGACATTATAAGAGTAGTCGATCTTTAGTTTAAATTTAATTTTGGAGATTTCATTATTATCTTCATCCCAATAAACGTGTTGCTTAGCAGTCTTAGTTTGGGAGTGACCCATAAAGAATCCATAAAAACAAAAAATAGCGAGGAGTGCAATTCTAGGCGTATTCATAATTTGACTTTCATTTATGTTGTTTTACAAATTATGTAAAAATTGAAAATTTTCACAAACTTTGCGACATGACTAGCGATTTGTTGATAGCAAAGCAATACTAGTATATGCGTTGGCATTATATCTCTACAATTATCAATATTTAGTATGAAAAAAAACAATGTTTGGATAAGCTTGATGGTATTCTTTGTGGCTTACCAGCTATCGGCACAAGAAGCTCCTGACTATAACGATTTGTATTATTGGGCTGCCCATCCGAATAAAGAGGATAAGGCCGATAAAGTGCCTGAGCCAGGATTACAGACCAATCAGCAAGAAAGCGAAGTCGATGTTTTTTTCTTACACCCAACGACACACACCAAAGGAAGCCCGAAAGACAACTGGAATGGAAATCTGCATGATGAAGACCTGAGAGAAAAAACCAATGAGGGGACCATACTTCATCAAGCAAGCATCTTCAACGGAGCAGGTAGAGTCTTTGCACCGTACTACAGACAAGCTCATCTAAAAGCCTACTTCACAAAAAAGGAGCAGCATGCTAAGGACGCTTTTGATCTGGCCTACGAAGATGTCAAGGCTGCTTTTGAACACTATCTGGCCAATGAAAATAAAGGGCGCCCAATCATTCTCGCCTCACATAGCCAAGGCACGACGCACATGGGACGGCTCATGCAAGAATACTTTGATCAAGACGATGCACTGAGAGAGCGATTGGTAGTGGCCTATATAGTGGGAATGCCCGTACCCAAAGATAGTTTTGAAAACATACCCCCATGTGGTACTCCTGACCAAACAGGCTGCTTTTGCGCTTGGCGTACTTTTCAAGCAGGGCACTTGCCTAAGAATTATGATCTAGGTAATCATTTAGCGGTGACCAATCCCTTGAGCTGGACTGACAACAAGGATAAGGTCTCTAAGACCAAGAACCCAGGCTCCGTCTTGGCTAAATTCGAAAAAGGCTTTGTTCACCAATTGGTCGGCGCTCAAGTGCATAATGGCGTATTATGGGTGGAAAAACCAAAGTTTCCAGGCAGTTTCCTCTTGATAAGCAAGAATTACCACATCGCAGACTTCAACTTGTTTTACCTTAGTGTCAGAGAAAATAGTATACTTCGCAAACAGACTTATTTAGAAAACCGTAAATTACACTAGTGGATATTTATCAGAAAAAATCAAGATGGAAGATCTACCTAGCGATAGCTGGGATAGCCATCATGTTGATTTCTATGATGTTTACAAATTATCTGGCGAATAAGTTGGCGAAAGACGAAAGAACGAAGGTGGATTTGTTCTTTAAAGCGGTACAAAGCAGTAATGACCCTAATCGACATCCAGAGGATAATTACACGATGGAGATTGATGTTGTTCAATCTATACAGGATATACCGATCATCATGGTAAATGAAGCGGGTAAAATAGACCCTCAAAACTCAACTTTTCCCGAAGGGGCGGATCTTGAAAAAGAATTGCAAAAAATAAAAGATTCAGGTTTTAAGCCGATTGAAGGAGGGGAAGGATACGGAGCCTACGCATACTACAAACAAACTAGAATACTCACCCTACTACAATACTTCCCCTGGATACAAGCCTTCCTTTTTCTTGCATTTATCGGGATAGGATATATTGCCTTTAGCATCGCTAGAAAAGCAGAACAAGACCAGGTCTGGGTCGGCATGGCCAAAGAGACCGCCCATCAATTGGGCACCCCGATCAGTGCCATCATAGCCTGGCTCGAAAACCTCAAACTCATGAAGTCTGAGGATGAGGAAACCATGGAGATTGTGACAGAGTTAGAGCATGATGTAGAGCGACTCAACCTCATAGCAGATCGCTTTTCCAAGATTGGCTCTACCCCCAAACTAGAAGAGCTAAGTGTCGCCTTTCAACTATCCGAATGCCGACAGTACATGGAAAAACGCGCTCCGCGAAAGGTGTCTTTCGAGTTTCCTGATGATAATCAAGGGTTTATGGCAAGGATTAACCCTCCATTATTCAATTGGGTCATCGAAAACCTGATTAGAAACGCCCTGGACGCCATGGGAGGCAAAGGAGTCATTACAGCGACCATTATTGAAGATAATACACACATTACCATAGATTTATCAGATACTGGGAGTGGAATCCCTGCCAATAAGCTCAAAACGGTATTTGAACCCGGTTTTACGACCAAAAAAAGAGGCTGGGGCCTAGGTCTTTCATTAGCCAAGAGGATCATAGAATCCTACCACTCTGGCAAGATTTTTGTAAAATCTTCTATAATGAATGAGGGAACAACTTTCACTATAAAGTTGCTCAAATCACAGTAAAGCAGATAGTGTCAATAATCTATTCAAAAGATGCAGCAATACAATCACAGAAGAACTCCCGTTTCTTACTGATCCTGCTATGCTTTATGCTCACTACCATTTCTCTCACTGCACAAGATTATGATCTCGGTTTTAAGATAGTAGACGGTATTACACGTCAGCCTTTAGTCGGAGCTACAGTCCACAATGATGACTATACGGCTTCAGGTATTACGAACGATAAGGGTTACGTCTTTTTAGAAGGAACCTCTTACCGGGATTCTATCAATATTCAGTATTTTGGATATATCAATAAGAAGCTTACCGTAAAGCAAATTTTGATTGCCAATAAGTTTATCAAGATGGAGGAGGAAGTGATTACACTTGGTACCGCTGAGGTCGTCAGTAAGAAGGTTGGCCGGACAGATGCTGAGCTAGAGGAGATACCCTACGATGTAAAACAAATAGCCGCTAAAGATATAAAAGTGAAAAATCCGGCCACTACTGCTGATGCGCTGGAAAAATTAGGCGGTGCTTACATACAGCGATCTCAATTGGGCGGAGGGAGTCCGATACTCAGAGGATTCGAAGCCAGCAGGGTTTTGCTGGTTGTGGATGGTGTCCGCTTGAATAATGCCATCTATCGATCTGGTCACCTCCAAAATGTGATTACACTCGACAATTCTATCTTAGATCAAATCGAAGTCATTTATGGACCAGGCTCTATCACTTATGGTAGTGATGCTTTGGGCGGAGTAGTACACTTCAGAACGAGAGATCCAGAACTCAATCGTACCGATCAAGATCACCTTTCAGATTTGAATATT
Organism: uncultured Saprospiraceae bacterium; assembly: GCA_937923345.1. Classification (GTDB taxonomy): domain Bacteria; phylum Bacteroidota; class Bacteroidia; order Chitinophagales; family Saprospiraceae; genus JALZVN01. The sequence continues at coordinate 6,038 of CAKZVJ010000145.1, read as the reverse complement.
TATGGCAGATTTGCCACCGCTACTTTCGAGAAGACGGGGCACATCGATCTAAATTATGGATACAAAAAGTGGGCTTTTCTCACCAGTGCTTCGGTTTCTGTATTTGAAAGCTTGCGTACCGGTACGAACAGAACACCCGAATACGAAGGATTCGGCTTTAGAAACTTTTTTGTTCAGACAGCTGGGGTAGACCAAGTTCGTAGAAATCCTAACCCAGCCATATTAGAGGACAGTGGATACAATCAAGTGGACCTTTTAGAAAAGATTAGATTTCAACCCAGTGATAGTACCTACTTCATTGGGAACTTTCAGTTCTCTACGAGTTCTGATGTACCTCGGTATGATCGCTTGGTAGATACGCTCCGACGAGCAGATGACTTGAAGTACGCAGAGTGGTTTTATGGACCACAAAAAAGAGTACTAGCCTCTATCAAAGGACGTTTCTTGAATCCGACACCCTTTTACGACAAAGCCACGCTCATAGCTTCATACCAAGACATAGATGAAGATAGAAACACGCGAGACTTCTCTGATATCGTGCGGGAGCGACAGGATGAAAATGTAAAAATCCAAAGTTATACTGGTGACTTTACTAAATATCTGGATGACAAAAGACTCAATATGTTTACCTATGGGGTAGACGCCAACTACAATACGGTTACCTCTGTGTCTTCGAGGATTAGACTGGACGAAGGGTCCGTGGCGCTCAACGAAGGGCTCACGCGTTATCCTAGTGGCGGTAGTACATTCAATACTTTTGGGGGCTACGCGGGCTACCGATGGCGCAGTGCAGATGATCGCTTCACGCTACAAGGAGGAGCGCGCTACAGTTCTGTGAATATAGGTTTACAGTATAGGGCAGATGACGAAATAGATTGGCCGCAAGAATTTATCGACGGTCTGACTTATCAGAATAACAATTTGACTTGGGGCTTTGGTGGAGGCTTTCGCAGCAAAAGTAACTTCCACATCAAAGCGAATGTAGCCAAGGCATTTAGATCGCCCAACATAGATGACTTTGCCCGTATTAGAGTGCGGAGAGGTAGAATCGCGGTGCCGAATGTCGACCTAGTTCCAGAGACTTCTATCAATAAAGAATTGACCATTGCCAAATCATTTGGCACCTTAAACAGGCAAGACAACACGGGTAGCCTTTTCAGATTGAGCGCGACGGGCTATATTACGGATTTGGATAACGCCATCGTTCAAGTGGATGGACCTTTGAAATTACTTGAGGGCGAGACCAGCTTCATCGTCAGTGGCGGAGATACGCTCGTCACACAGATTAGAAAGAACGAACAAACCGCGCAGATCAAAGGCCTCAATTTTAATTTCAACTACAATCTAAGAAACAAGCTTATTTTCGAAGGGGGGATACACTTCACTCAAGGCACGAGTAGTTTTAGCAACGAGTTTGTACAGGATACGATAGTTCCTTTTTCTCATATACCACCGACCTATGGAAATCTTGGCCTAACCTACAAAACCAAAAAGTGGCACTTAGAGGGGCAGGTTAGATTCAATGGCACTAAGGCCATCGAGGATTATGCGGTGAGTGATATTGACGCCAATGGGGTGGTGGATCGAGTAGGTACTTCTGACAACCTGGATTTTACTCCTTGGGTGTTGGATGAGAATGGCGAAGTGTCTTATATTGGTTCCCCTGGCTGGGCGATTTTCAACGTCTACACCAAGTGGCAGTTCAATGAAAAGCTAAGCCTCAACCTTGCCGTCGAGAATATCTTTGACAAGTTTTATGTTCCATTTTCTTCTTCGATCGCCGCACCGGGCAGGAACGTAATCATCAGTCTCAACGGTACGTTCTAATATTTTTTCTGACCTAGTATATTTTTTTAGGTATAGGTTTTGGGGTCATCCCCGTGACACGGCATAGCTATAGCTCCTGTCGTCGCCTAGCTATTTGGTCAGGGGTCGCGTCGTCCGCTGTACCTAGCAGAGACACATGCCAATGCGCAGTGACGCATGGCAAAGGTGCCGCTACCACCGCTTGCCTCTTACGCACTCCGTTTGTCGAGCTTCATCCCTGCGGGACTACGCGACAGGTAGGGTAACATTGTTCCAGCAACAAATATGTACGGTAAAGTTCTGCAACCTCGATGCTATACACTCATTTCGGTAGGGGAATTCTAAATGGTGAATTATAAATTATAAATGCAACGTTTACGTGTTCTGAAAATAGCCTTTAGCCCTTTCACTTTTACTGCCTATCTGTTTGTTGTACAGTACAGTTGAAATGCTTCAAGTTGCGGGAATAAAATATTGAGAAAACGAATAGAATATTTGGGTTTCATTTAGGACTTTTTTTGTTACTAAATAAGGGTAACATTATTAAACTAGAATAAATATCGACCTTTAAAGATTTAGTGTTGTAAGCGTTAAGAAAAGTCGTCAGAAGGCTTACCTGTTTGAGTCAAACGTACAGCCATACAGTCGAACAAACATTCCGTTATTACTTACAATTAAGGTTGAAAAAGCATCTATAACGAGTTTTAAGCCTTCAGACTTTTTAGCTTGCATAAGCGTTAAAAATCTTTACAGTCGAGAGGTTTTTGGTTCTTTTTTACGGGAAAAAAGAACGTGAAAGAACAGCAATCAAGAATAAAATATTAGAAAAAACTTCATTGAGGATAGCAATCTTGATGTATAAGCTACCTAAAATCAAATTTAATTAATAATGTAATGAAATACCTAATGACGTAAAGAATAGGGAGCTCATGGTAAACGGGGTATTAAGGTTTTACTATATAATATGAGGATAGTCATTAGCATTTTTCGGTTTTACATTTATCCAATAGACTATAGCGTAACTATAAGAACAAAGCCTTATCCAATCTTCATATATACACCCATTGCCATACATCCATTCAAAGGAAGCAGATCAGCAAGCCATCAGGCCATCAATACACGCTATATTTCCTCATAAATGTTACAAAAAACCCAAATTTGCTGCTCAATTGGATATTGAACTAGGATATCCTTATTTTTGTAAAAATTTGTAGATGAAGGTTTTATTATTAGATAGTTCGCTAGAAGCTAGCAACAGACTCAAGGCCCTGTGCCTAGAGCGAAAACCTGATCTAGAACGTGTAGAGATTGTGCATACAGTGGAGGAGATGAAAGCCACAGTGGAGGAAGAATCTTACGACCTGTTCATTCTCAACCTAGAGACCAATCAAGAGGAGCTTTCCGCATTTTTAAAAACGGAGGTAGCTAAGCGCACGCCCACCATTTTCACCTCTACAGAACAAGAAAAAATACTTGAAGTATTCAAGCAAAGCACTGTGGGTTTCTTACAGAAGCCAGTACAGAAGGATGCCCTTTGGGAAGTGATAGACAATGCCAAAAAGCGCAACAAGCTGTGCAAAGTCCGAGCGGAGAACGACAATGCACACTTCAAGCAAATGATTAAAAATGGGGACATCAATCGGATCGCGCTGACCACCCTAGATGGATATATCATCGTACACTACGACGAGATCATGCGCTGTGAAGCAAATGGAAATTATACCTGTGTATATTTTCATGATGGTAGCTTTCTCATGCTGACCAAAACCCTAAAGCACTACGCTTCCAAGTTAGAGCCCAATGGGTTTATCAGAATTCACAAAACCCACTTAGTAAATCTCAAGTACATACGAAGCTATGTAAAAGGCAAGCATCCCTATGTCAGTCTCAAGGATGGTTCCCAAGTAGAAGTATCGCTGAGAAAAAAACAATTATTGGTAGATAAACTATATTCCTAAATTGACTTGAAAAAATTTATCTTTCATATCGCCCTATTGTTTTTTGCTACGCTCTGCGGTGCGCAGGAGCCCGTGATTGATTTGGGAGTGACTGTCAATTCAGATTATGCAGAGCGGATGCCACTCATCAGTCTAGATGGGAAGGTCTTATATTTTGCTCGAAAAGCGCACCCCCAAAATATGGGTGAAGACAATAAGGATGACATTTGGGTTTCTTATTTCAATGAAAAAAATAATACTTGGTCACGAGCAGTCAATGTAGGCGCTCCACTAAACAATGATGGGCACAATTTTGTGGTGTCGATTAACACCAGTGCTAATGCCATCTACTTGGCGAATGACTACAATAGCAATATCAAAGATGCCATTTCTTATACTACTCGAAAAGGGAGAAAATGGGCTCAACCAAAAAGATTAGATATACCAGACTATAAAAACAAAAGTCCATTTGTGAGTTATCATGTTAGTAAAGATGAAAAATTTTTACTCCTCGTGGCGGAACAAGATGAGACGGTAGGCGGCAGAGATTTTTATGTCAGTTTCAAAACACCACAGGGCTGGACAGCTCCGCTCAATTTGGGATCAGATATCAATTCTGCCGATGAAGAAAATAGTATCTTCTTAGCAGCGGATAACAAGACCGTATATTTCTCTACCAATGGACGACAAGGATACGGAGGCTATGACTTGTATATGAGTCGTCGCTTGGATGAGTCGTGGACCAGTTGGTCTACGCCTAAGAATTTGGGTAAAGTAATCAACACTCCACAAGATGATCTTAGCATTTCTATCCCCGCTTCTGGAGAGTATGTTTACCTAGCGCGAGGCCCGCTAAAAAACACAGACATCTACAAGGTAAAACTACCAGAAGATCTAAAACCAGCACCGGTGACTTTCATTCAAGCCCAACTGGTAGATGCAGTTACCAAAAAGCCAGTCAAAGGAGAAATATACTTTGAACCCTTGGCTAGGAAAAGCAAGGCTAAGAATAGTAAAACGCGAAGAAAATTGAGCAGCTACATCGCGCAGCAAGACGAAGATATGAGTATCTACGCGCAAGTTCCGGGGTATTTTCCAGCCAGTGATTTTTATGCTGCTAGCGAAGAAGGCTATGAAGAAGTAGATGGTGACAATCTAGTTTATTATGAAAATACAGAGGTACAAGATCTGCAGCATAAATTGGATGATCTGCAGAGAGAGCTCAAAAAGTTATCAGAAAAAAAATTGTATCAAAGAAGAAATAATAAAAAGAACAAAAGCAAAAAACTAAACGCTAGTAGTAAACGGGCCAGTAGAAAGGGAGGCGTGTTCAGTGATGTGAATGACGATGACAAGAAAGAATTAGAATCTCTAAAAGAAAAATATGCACAGCATTTTGAGGAAGGAGACACCCCATTAAGAAAAGAAGTGATAGTAGCCCAAGAGTCTGATAGTGATGCACTCAAAGCCACTAGAAAAAAATATGAAGCGTACTATGGAGGGGGAGATTCTGCAGTAGAAGGAGATGGCAAAAAAGAAGCCTCGTCTTTAGAAATAAAATCTTTTTGTAGGAATGTAGAAAAATCCCTTTATGGCGATTACTATTTACCCATCATACGAATAGTTAAAAAAGAAGAAGAGGTACAATTGAGTGCCAAAGACATAACCAATTTAGAAGAAAAAGTAAAAGCAGATCTATCACAATACTGGATCGCAAGACTATTAGAAGAGCTAGAAACGAAGCATCAAAATAAATTGAAAAAAGATGTCAAGGAACAAATGAGAAGAGACCTCAAGGAGGATTTTGCTTCCGTGCTCAGTACGGAGTTGGCTATTATTATCAAAGAGCAGAAAGAGAAAAATATAGAAGCTAGGATCGACAAACAATTGGCTGAAAAACCAAAAAAGAAAACCAACTTTCAAAAAGAAAATCAATCTGATAAAGAAGAGAATACTTTTAAAGAGATAGACAAAGAACTGGAGCTGGTGCCGATTTCTAAAGGTGCTATTCTGACGCTGAATAATATTTTCTTTGATATCAACGAAGCAACGCTGAAATCAGCATCTAATATGGAACTGCAGCGCATTCTTGCTTTCATGAAAAAGAATCCACAACTAGAGATAGAAATAGGCGGCCACACCAATGGATGGTGCTCTCCAGAATTTGCTATAAAGTTATCGAGAGAAAGGGCCGAGGCGGTGTACAATTACCTAGTGAAGAATGGTATCAAGGAAAGTGCATTGACTTTTAAAGGCTATGGGAAGAAAGACCCGATAGCAAGCAACGTTACCGCT
>CAKZVJ010000144.1 GCA_937923345.1 uncultured Saprospiraceae bacterium | reverse complement strand
GCCCAGGGTGGCAACCCAGGGAATTAACGAGGCAAGAACCAATTTGGCGTGATTTTCTTTTAAAAATCATGACAAATTGAGTCTAAGAATCACCCCGTTTTTAAAGCAATAGTATTAAAAATGGTGTGATCATTTAGAGATATTAAGATGTAGAATGTTTTATTTCAACGAAATATTATATTTCTGAACATCCCTAATTTAGTTTATCCTCCATTTTCCTTCTACTTTTGCCGCTTTTGGTCTGGCACCTTGAGACGCCAAGAAAGCAATAGTTGTGCGCAGCCACATTTTACTTCACTCTATGTCAGCTTTCCACATTTTAATCTGTAATCTCAAGATTTTAGGATAAAATCCTTTGCCTAAACGTTAAATATTCAAACGAATTCCTTTCTTCTCCAAATTTGGAAACCTTATTGCACTAGAGATATTATTAAACTCTTTAGTAATAACAAGCTCAGCGAGTTTACGTATATAATTTAATAATATATATAACCTATAACATTGATTCGAATTTCGGCATACTTGGGACTTTTTCTACTACTTTTACTGCAATGTGATGTGCAGCAGGAAGCAGTTGATAATGGATCTCCATTTTTGACGATTGAGCCAACTGAGATTCAGACCTTGGTAGAGGGTATGAGTTTTGAGGAAAAGATAGGTCAACTGCTTATCTTAGAAACTAGTTTAGGACCAACCATCAATGAGGACACAATTTACACCTACGCAAAGACTAATCGAATTGGTGGAGTAATTCTCACAGGATTAGATGTCATTCAATACATGCGAATAGTGGACAACTGCAGCGCTTTTGGAGAGAATACATTTCTCCATGGGACAAGGGAGAATGTAAATATTTGCAACCAATTTGCTAATACACCAAAGTTTCCAAGCGTAGCAAGTATCCAGGCTTGTCAAAATGATAGCCTCGTTCAAAATGCATTCGAAGTCTTCGAAAAGCAATTAGAGGCCTTCAATTTTGATTTTGCTATCGGTCCAAATATCAGTACCTCCAATAATAATAAAAGATTTAGTGCAGACAATTATGCTACGGATGAAAGGAGTGTAGTCAGGAATGCCTACGCACAATTCAATCGCTTTAACCAAAGCGGTGTATTTAGTATAGCCAATAGCTTAGATCAATTCATCGATGTTACCAACGATTCCATCAAATTCGAAAACCCAAGTTTAAATCTCTTAAGGGATCTTAATAAAAGAGGCTTATCAGGGGTATTAGTAGGAGAATCATTCTTCCAAGATGAAAAGTTTGGAAAGCAAGCCTTCGATTTTCTAAAAGAACATTTACACCAAGAAATTGGATATGAGGGTTTGCTAATTGGTGAAACAAATGGAGCTAATCTGGTTGATTTGTTGACTGCTGGATTAGATATGTTCATCATTAATGATGTCAAGTCTATCACCGATAAATTTAGAGAAATGTATGACTCTGGTTTTTTGACGGACACGATCTTGGATGAAAAGGTGGCGAGAATTCTGAAAACCAAAGAATGGATAAAAGACAAAAAGAAAAACAAAAATATGGATGTGGAAGCGGCTAACTTCCTAGCCCATTATGAAGAGTATGACTTTTTGATTCGATCCTTAGAAGAGCAGTCCATCGCTGTGACTAACAATCATAAATTCATGCTGCCTTTTAAGGAGATTGGAACTAAGAAATTCACAGTCCAGAATTTAGGTAAATTTGATGCTAGATTATTTACTTCAACCTTCAAGAAGTTTGCAGATTTTGAATTCTTTGATAGATACGATCATGTCAATAATGTTCTAGATTTATCGGATGTAAAAGAAAGAAAAGGAGATGTCAATGTATTTCTTTACGATGGCGCGGCGCTGACTACAGCTCAACGCCAAGAATTCAATGATAAGCTGAATAGTATGGAAAACGCTAATGCCGTGGTGGTCAATTTTGGGGATCCTGCGTATTTGGCTCCATTCAACCAAGATATATCTAGCATTCAGATCTTTGATAATACGCAATATACTCAATCAGGTGCGGCACAATTACTCTTTGGAGGATATTCTGCTAGGGCTAAGATTTTAGCTGACGTAAATAGTTTTATCCTAGGAGGGTCAATAAATAGATTGCTCAAGACTAGGCTGAAATTTGCTGATCCAAGAGAGGTAGGAATTGACCCAACAGACTTAGTGGGTATTGATGCTATCGTCAATACAGCGATTGCAGAACAAGCTATTCCTGGCTGTCAAGTGTTGGTAGCGAAGTCAGGAAACATCATTTACTCTAAAGGATTTGGCTATCAAACCTACGATAAGATAAGTGAAATTGAAACCGATCACATCTACGATTTGGCAAGTATTACCAAGGTAGCCTCAACTACTCTCGGGATTATGAAACTGGAAGAGCAAGGAAAGCTTAACCTAAAAGATAGATTAAAAAACTCGATTGATATCAGTAGCAAGTCGCGATTGAAGAATATCTATTTGAGAGATCTTTTGTTGCACAGATCTAATCTACAACCCAATATGCCGATTTCTGATTTTGTAGGTGTAGAGGATAGTCTTTTGATGAATTGCAATGAACTGTACTGTCGGAAAAAAACAGCCGTTCACGCTAAAGCTGTGGCGAAGGATTTTTATATAAGTACGGATAAAATTAAATCTCTATGGGATAATGTATACGGACTCAAGCCATATAAAAAATCAAAATACAGATACAGCGATGTAAACTTTAATATCCTTCAACAAGTCATAGAAAAGAAGTCTAAAAAGGGACTAAATCAGTATATCGATAGAGAATTTTATGATAGAATTGGATTGAGAAATTGTGCCTACAATCCGCACGAAACGAATCCCATGACCAAGCTTGTTCCTACAGAATTTGATAAAAAATGGCGAAAGCAAATTGTCAGAGGCTTTGTACATGATGAGTCTGCTGCCATTCAAGGAGGTGTAGCCGGTAATGCTGGACTATTTAGCAATGCGGAAGACTTAGCCTTCTTGTTTCAAATGCTTTTGAATGGAGGGCAATACGGAGGTCGTCGATTCTTAAAAAAGGAGACCATAGATAAATTCGTCACGCCCCCTTATTACAGCAAGCGTGGATATGGATTTGATAAGCCAAGAGGGAAGTATACAGAGTCTTGTAGCGCTAAGGCTTCCAAGCAAACCTACGGCCACTCTGGATTTACAGGGACTTGTGTATGGGTCGATCCAGAATCAGAGCTAGTATATATATTCTTATCTAATCGTATTTACCCTAGTATTGACAATCGCAAACTCTTTAAGGAAAAGTATAGAGGCAGGGTTCATTCCGTAATCTATGACGCCTTAGACTCTTATCAATGGTCTATGCCTGATCCTGACAAGCCAAGCAAGGACGCCAAGCTTATCCAATCATAAATATCCTACAGAGATTCTATTCTGTCAGGGTAATCCGTAATGATACCATCCACTCCAGCTTTAATCATTTTTCGCATATCTTTCTGTTCATTAACTGTCCAAGGGATTAGCTTCATACCTTTTGCATGTACTTTGTCTGCAAGTCGTTTTGATACAAAACGATAGTACGGACTATAGATATCTGGCACGAAACTAAGCTTTGCCATATTTTTCTCAAAAGTAGAAAGGTTCTCTATCAAATAAGCCAAGATGATTTTGTCGTTTTTCTTATGGATTTCCTCAAGGATATTAATGTCAAAAGACTGCAGATTGAGTCGATCTGCTATTCCCAACTCTTCAATCTCGGCTAGGATAATCTCTACGTATGCTGATGGCTCAGGTGTATAGGTGCCGTACCATGAGGGGAGACTCTTGATTTCTATATCATACCACGGTAGCTCTAAATTATTATCATTACAATACTGATCCACGGACTTTACCATGTCCTTCATAGAAGGCTTGTGTGCGGCCATAGGCTGCTGTTGTGGGAACTTTGCATGGCCACGTATACCACAGTCGTAAGTCTTGATCTCATCATAACTGAGCGCTATGAGTCGGATCTGTTTATCTTCTTCCTTGGATAGTGGTCTGCCATCTGGGTGGCTACATAATGCCGCTTCCATCCACGGGTCATGGGACACAATAACCTGATTGTCCTTAGAGATGACGACATCACATTCTAGCGTGCTGACATAGTCTAGTGCCTTGATGAACGCAGGTATGGTATTTTCTGGCAGTAAGCCTCTACATCCACGATGCCCTTGAAAATCAATCTTTGCCTTGTTCGCCATAAAAAGT
>CAKZVJ010000143.1 GCA_937923345.1 uncultured Saprospiraceae bacterium | reverse complement strand
GTTTAGAGATTTTCCACCTCTTTTTATCTGTGTGAATGAACCCATCAATTGGGATCACTCCGCAATAGATGCGGAAGGAGATAGTTTAGTGTATAGCCTTTGTGCTCCTTTTTCAGGAGGGGATATAATTAATAATCAACCACAACCACCCAATCCTCCACCGTATAATACAGTGGTTTGGCAAAATGGATTTGGAGTAGAAAATATACTAGGTGGACCAGATGTTTTAGCCATTAACTCCAATACTGGTTTGCTTACTGGAACACCTATCGTGCAAGGTCAATTTGTAGTGGGAGTCTGTATTCAAGAGTTTAAGGATGGAGAACTAATTTCTACATCAAGAAGAGACTTTCAGTATAATGTTGGAGAATGTGGTATTGTTACAGCAGGCATTGGAAATGATACTATCCAATGTGAGAATCAAGATTTAACTTTTATCAATACTTCTGATAATGCCAATGACTTTGAATGGTTTTTTGGAGATGCTAATAACCCTGGGCTTAATTCAATCGAAGATAACCCTAATTACATGTTTCCTGATACAGGTATCTTTACTATTACTTTGATTGCTGAGCCAAATGGAGAGTGTGCAGATACTTTGGTTCAAGACATCTTATTTAAGAACTCGACCATCGAGGTTGACTTTGATCTACTAGTACTAGAATGCGTAGATTCAGTTTTACTCACAGTCAACAACATGTCTATAGATACTTTCTTAGGTATCGAAATCTATGATTGGCAGTTATCTGATGGCCAATCTTCCTCTTTACCTAATCCTTCTTTTGTACTAGCGGAATCTCAAGAATACACTTTAAGTTTGAATGCGACTGCTTTTGACGGCTGTTCTGATTTTCAAGAATTTACATTCTTTGGAAATGTGATTCAAAGCGGAGTGATAGACACTTTAGAAATTTGTCCCGATGGATCAGTAACTTTAAATGAGAATCCTTTTTTAGGGCCTAATGTCACCTACAGTTGGTCGCCTTCAGTAGGTTTAGACAATCCTACTTCACCTAATCCTACAGCCTCTCCTGAAGAGTCTACGCTGTATACCGTTACCATAGAGGACCCAGCCTTAGACTGTTCTGGTTCATTTAGTATTCTAGTGGATGTTCAAGAAGATAATGCCATCATACTATTAGAGGCCAACGAATTATTCTGTACAGAGTCCTACACAGTTTCTGCACAGACAGAGGAAATAGTTTCTTATGAATGGTCTCAAAATCCGGACTTTTCAAGTATTATCAGCACGGACCCTAGCTTCGATTTTGATGAAAGTGGAAATCAAACCTTCTACCTCCGTACTGTAGACGAACGCGGCTGTTCATTTATCGATGAAGTTACTATTAGAGCAGGCGCACTCAACGTAAGCATTGATGCCTTTCCATCCCAAGCATGTTTAAATAATGCAATTTTTGTTTCAGCAACAAATTCAGATAGTGCTGATGAGGTTTCGATTACATGGGAGCCCACCTCAGCAGTAATATCGGGACAAGGCACTCTCAATGCAGAGTTAGATCCTATAAACATAGGCCTAAATACATATTTTGCTACCATCACAAATCAGTTTGGATGTGAGCGTATAGATACTTTTGAAGTAAATGTGGTTTCTGATATTGCAATAGAAGAGCCAGATGTAGAAATAAATAGAGAGGATTGTGATCCTAACACTGTTGCATTTTTGAGTGATCACATCAATATTCAAAACTACAATTACCTTTTTGAAGATGGTACCCAGATTGCTGGGAATACAAATGTATCATTCACTTTTCCAGGCCCAGGAGACTATACAGTGATACTTAGCCCGCAAGATTTTGTTGCCTGCGATTTTGAAGAAATCATCTTGAATGTTGATGTATCAGAAAGTTTTTTCAATGATGAGTTTACAAGTAACTTACTCAATTGTGGGGATGAAATTGCTGTGGCATTGACAAACACTAGTTCAGCATTAGCAGGACAGATATCCTCTGTCACTTGGACTTTCGAAAACGGTTTAGTAGCAACAGGAGAAACAGTAGAGTTGAGCTTTGACGCCGGAGGGATATACCCTTTTACACTTACCTTAGTATCTGATTTAGGGTGTGAAGAAAGCTTTGAAAACGTTTTAGATTTATCTGGTTCCAACGTACTAGATGTTTCATTTCTTGACCAACAAATATTATCATGCAATGGCGATCCCGTTGACTTAAATCCGAATGGGAATATTTTATTTTCCTACACTTGGTCACCTCCTACGGATCTAAGTTCCACTACTGCAGTGAGCCCCTTGGCATCTCCTGCGACGACCACTAGCTATACCGTTACGGTGCTAGATCCAGTATCTGGTTGTGAAGTACAAAGAGAGCTTACCGTTTTTGTGCCAGAGCAACAATTAGAAACAAACTTTTCATGGGCCTTCGAAAATTGTATCGGAGAAGCTTTGATTCAGTTTACAGATGAGTCCGTTTATTCTGAGGCAGATATCATAGCTTGGGATTGGGACTTTGGAAATGGAATCACTAGTGATGAACAAAATCCTCTAATCTCATTTTCTTCAGCAGATGATTTGGTGGTTAATTTGACAGTGGAGACTGCAGATGGCTGTACAGAAACGCTAGAGCAAAATGTAGATGTAGATTTAGTAGAACTCAATTTGCCAGACGATAATACTTTAGTTTGCCTAGGATCATCTATAGCATTAAATCCTGACGGTTCAGATGCCTACAGTTACGAGTGGTCTCCAGCAACTGGTCTAAATACAGTCTTAGGAGTATCTCCCATAGCGACACCTTTAGAAACGACTACCTATTCGGTGACAGTGACTGATGGGCTCACAGGTTGTATAGTAGAGCAAGAATTTATTTTACAAGTGCCTTCAGAGGAGATACAAGTAGAAATTGATTTTGAAGTGCTTTCCTGTGATGGGGCTGGACCCATAGAGGTGCAATTCGCCAACGCTTCATCATATGCAGATGCAGCACTAGCAGATTTCAATTGGACATTTGTATTGGATGGTCAAGGATCCAATGCCAGTCAAATTGCTCAAGGACCTAATCCTATTATTACCCTTGACGAAGAGGGAATCCTACTCGTAGAGCTCACTGTAGTTGCCGAGAATGGCTGTGAAGCTATGGCAACTTTTGAACAAGAAATAAACAGAATCGAATTTGAATTTGAGCAAGAAGAGTTTATCATTTGTGATAACGAACCAACTGCATTGAATCCAAACGGCAATGCAGATTTGGTTTATTTATGGTCGCCAGCCACTGGTTTAGATAATCCCAATGCAACGAATCCATTCGCGAACCCAGATGAAAGTACTGTGTATACGGTTTCTATTTCTGATCCTGCATTAGGAGAGTGTACCATCATGCGAGAAGTTAATGTAGTCATTCCGGTGGAAGAAGTGGACGTAGATTTTGATGTCGAGTTTTTGACTTGTGGAAATCAAGCCACGTTACAGTTTACTGATTTGACTTCAGTGAATGGAACAGAAATTATAGCCTGGGACTGGAATTTTGGAAACGGTATGACCAGCGATGAGCAAAATCCAGTCATCACGATTGACGAAAGTACCATGCTCAACCCTACGCTGACTGTGACTACTTCTGCTGGATGTCAAGTAGAATTGCTTAGCCCGCAATCCCTTCCGGTAGAGCTGATATTGATTGATGATAACAGCTTTGATGATATGCTCAATGTGTGTATGGGGGAAGATATTTTCTTAAACGAGGAGCCAGACACTCAGTATGAGTATTTATGGTCACCAGCGAATAATTTAGATGATCCTACGAGCCCCAATCCGCTATTTATGAACGCACAAGAGAGCCAAACTTTTACCGTTACGATTACCAATATTTCTTTGGATACTTGTAGTATCGAGCGTACCGTTTCTGTCAATGTTTTCGACACGCCGACACCTACTATCGACGGAGATGGACAAGAAGAGATATGTACTATCGAAGGACAACTCACTGTCAATTTGGCGGCAGGCGAAACCGTTGTATGGTATGACGATCCTGCCTTCACCGATATCATTTCTACGGACCCTACCATCACGACTGAGCCGGGTACTGGAACCACTTATTTTGCGATGGTTACCAATCAGTTCGGTTGTGGGAGTGAAGTGGTTGAGTTTTTTAGCACCAGTAGATTTTTAGATATAGAAGGCGATAACAGTAGCCTGAATCTTTGTATCGCTGACGAGACCGAGTTGAGTGCCTCTATTTTGAGTACAGAGATTCCGACAGAATTTGTTTGGTCTCCTGAGAATCAAATTGATGAATTCCTCTCTAACACTAGCGTCGTTGTTTCGCCTACAGAATCGACAACTTATACCTTGACGGCGAGCAATGAATTTGGCTGCAGTGATGAAATTACTTTTGATGTAGAAGTTACAAATTTGGAAAACGAAGTAGAGGCGGAGATTAGCACCACGGATTTGATCACGGGTCAACCTGTTACCTTAAGCGTTACAGAAAATGATAATTACACTTACAGTTGGTCCCCAGCAGAATTGCTAGATGATTCGACCAGCGCCAATCCGACTTTCACTTTAGAGGAGGAGGTTACCTTTGAAGTGACCGTCACGGATGAGAATGGTTGTTTTATCGTCCTAGCCGTAGTCGTGATACCAGCGGATACGCCCTGTGCGGAGCCTTTCGTTTTCGTACCGAACGCATTTTCACCCAATGGAGATGACCTCAATGATCAGCTGCGTGTAGATGGCAATCAGATTACGGAAATGTATTTAGCAATATACAACCGATGGGGCGAGCGCGTATTCGAGGCCACTAATCAAAGTCAAACTTGGGATGGTACCTTCGAGGGCAAACCTTTAAACCCAGATGTATTTGGATATATTTTTACTGCTACTTGTACGAACGGAGATACTTTTTCATCACAAGGAAATATTTCTCTATTGAAGTAGTATGATTTGGGGATATCCCTGCAGAGCCTATAGGTCAAAGCCAAAGGCTATTGACCTATAGGCTCTGCAGGGTCAGGCTATTCAGGACTTCGCGTTCGCTACGGCCCCAGCAGAAAAAGCTGGGTCTGCTTCATCCGATTGAAAAAAATCGGCTTCGCATCCTTACTATCCTTTATCCAAAAAAAACAAAAGAATAAGACCTTAGAAGCAGAAGCAAAATAGTCTTCCTACAAACGACACGCCAATAACATAACCTCTTATTTATACTCAGTAAGCCTCAGTCGTACCTTTGCTAAACCATAAACAGTGAAGTTACTCCGGGGCTTTTTTGATGTGATTAAAGTAGGGATGTTCAGAAGTAGGAGAAGAACCCCGGCAGGGGTGATAATACTGTAGGCCAGGGTGGCAACCCTGGGAATTAATGAGCCAAGAACCAATTTGGCGTGATTTTCTTTTAAAAATCATGACAAATTGAGTAAAAGAATCACTCGTTTTTAAAGCAATATTACTAAAAATGGTGTTATCATTTAGAGATCTTAAGATGTAGAATGTTTTATCTCAACGAAATATGATATTTATGAACATCCCTAAAATAGATAGTATACCACAGCCAGTTCTATGATCAAAACTCCTACACCCTTTACGCTATAAATTGCGGATTGCTCATTGCCCTTTGCCCTTTGAAAAATCCGCATTGAAAATTGCCCTTTGAAAAATCCGCAATGAAAATTGCTCATTGAAAATTGAAAATTGCTCATTGAAAATTTCCCCTTGATAATTGTTCATTGATAATTGTTCATTGAAAATTGCTCATTGAAAATTCCCTATTGAAAATTCCTCATTGAAAATTCCTCTTTCTATTCATCTCTAGAATAGCAGCTTCAATACCCGCAGGCGTTAGTTCAAACATGGGGAAGATTTGAGAAATGATAGAGCAAGTCATAGAACCATACCATTCATTTTCGTGCATCGGATTGAGCCAAGCCATTCGCTTGAAGTGCTTGTTGAGCTTTTGCCAGTCGCGAATACTATTTCTATGTAATTCATAAGGAGCCATGTCGGCGTCGCCAATAACAAAGACACTGTAGTTTTTGTCTTGAATGTTGATCTTGTCTAGATCTTCAAATTTTGTTCTAGCCGCATCAGAGTATAAACCTCCATAGATGGTATTGTGAAAGTAGTAGGTCTTCAGGTCATGGGCAAAACGAGTCTTCATCTTGGCAAACAACTTTTGTACAATACGAATATAAGGAGACATAGACCATCCACCATTATCGATCATAAGAATGACTTGGATCCTTTGTTGGCGTTTTTCTTTCTCAATGGGCAGAAATATACCGCCCTGTTTCAGACCTTCTTTGATAGTAACGGGGACGTCTAGAATGATGTCTGTGCTGGCCTCTTCAATACCTTTGAGAGCGGCTAAGGCCGCATCTATATTGTCGTCTCGTAAAGGCGCCTTGGCATCGACAGGGTAGAAGTCCTTATTGTTGATGGCAGCGCGCGCCATTTTGCCTCCACCAGCACCACCGACTCTGATACCACCAGCCGCTGCACCTCCATTTCCATAGGGAGATACACCGCCTTGACCGATCCAATAGTCACCCCCTTCGTGTCTTGTCTTTTGGTGTTTAGCAACCTCTCGCATCCTTTTGAGCAATTCTTCTAGCGGGACATCTCTGTAGTCGGCCATGCGATCTAAGATATTGGTCTTATCACTCGCTTCACCATCTATAGGAGCGTCGGTATCTTCCAAATCAGGGTCTCGCTTATCTAGTATATCTTGGCCAGAGAGAAAATTCTTGATGTCATAAGAAGTAGTATGTACCTCATCCAAAAACTGATTCACTAAGTCGATATCAGGGATATCTATTTTTTCATCCTCCTCTAGTTTATCCTTCCATTCTTGAAAAGTATCACTTCGTATTACGGCTTCCTCTAAGGGTTCACCTGGGACTATGTTGATGGACAAGAAATGTGCATAGAACGCCTTGGAGAAAGGGCCTATGTCCGTAGGGGAGGTAGTTACTAATCCCTTGAGTACATAGAATAAGTCTCCAACTGTTTTGACCAGACCTTTATCCATAGCTTGTCTCAATTGCAGTAGCGTACGCACGTCTGCATTCAATTTGAAGGATCTAAAAGTCTCTGGAAGTTGGTCAAACATAGCTTTAATTATTGTTTGGATTCTTGCCCATCAATCGGGTCTGCACTTTTTGTAAATCCTTTTGATTCTTTATCAGGACACCCATGCCCTCTACTCGGTTTACCTTAGTGAGTGCTTCTGCCTTTTTGAAGGAGTTTAGATATTTTATCCAGCTTAATAATTCCCTCGTAGCAGGTGCGCGCTCCAATCCTAAACTTCTCATTTGGTAAAACAAGTTGATGCACTTGTCTTGCAGTTCGTCATTCATTGTAGGATAATGCTTCTCCACGATTTCATGCATGGTTTCCTTTGGTGGAAAAGAAATATAGTGATACACACATCTTCCTTTAAAGGCCGTTGGTAATTCTTGCTCTCGATTACTGGTGATGACTATCGTAGGCATGTTCTCCTCTTTTACCTCAATGATCTCACCACTCTCAGGCATAACTAATTTTCTATGGCTGAGTGCATAGAGGAGATCATTAGGGAACTCTCTTGGGGCTTTATCTATCTCATCGATTAATAAAACGGAATTGGGAGTAGAGAAGGCTTTTGTAGCTGGCCCTTTTAGTACGTAATCTTGGAGATTTTCGGTTTGTCTACCACCAGTGGAAAGTTTTGTTTTCATTCCTTTCTCCTCACGTTGCGCATTTAGGATTTCTACTTGCGAGTCCCTTAAATATTTTACATGGTCAAACTTAGCTACAAACTGTTCTACAGAACTTTTTGAGCCTACTGGGTATACGAAGAGGTCTAATCCCATGTCCTGTGCAAACTGTAGCGGGAGTTCTGTCTTGCCAGTCCCTGGTTCACCTTCTATAAGTAGTGGCATCCCGATGACTCTTGCCATATGAAAGGCTTGCGCTAATTCTCGGTCACAGAGGTATTTTTCTGAGCCAGTCCACATTGTATCTGTTGCCATAATTTCTTTTCTTGTATTGATTAGGTATGATAGTTTATTAGTGATTTGTGTCTAATAAAGGACCTTGGTGCAAATATAGAGTTAAACTCCTTATTCATAGATTTTAGTCCAGAAATTAGTGATTTGCTCAATGAGCACTATATGCAAACCGCCTTTTTGAAGATTCAACCATATTCTACTTATTTAAATGAAATTCAGCTATCAATTGTTGCGCTAGTGTAGTAAAACGGGGACAACACGTCGTAGCCTAACGCGACACACCGAAGGTGTCAAAGCGCGTCGCTCGGAGAGCGCAAGAGCAAGCGATAGGAATGGCACCGTGTAGCGCCGGCATAGAGGGAAAGCAAAGGTATAATGGATAGCGCGGTACCGATGCCTTAGCCCGATGAGTGTTGGCTGGGGCGCTGGCAGAATCGGGGTGAGGCACGGTATGATCCCAAAACAGCCCATTAATCATAATCTATGATATTAAACCTAAAACGAACATTCTGAGTTGTTTGAGATAGTTGAGCTAATGACTTTTCAGGCAAGTGGAGTATCCGCGGATAGCCACCAGTAGTCTGGCAATCCTGACTCAGGACGATAAGTTTGCCACTAGGCGTGAGCTGCACGGTACCCGGCAGAATGGGGACACTCAGCATCGACGGCAGCGCATTGGGCAGGAGTTCGGTCAACTGGATACCCATCCTGTTGCGTTGAGTGGATAGGGTAAAGTACTGCTCCAAACCTTGTAGCTCGTCCTCTGTAAGCAAGTCAAATTCTGGTCCTGGAAAACAGTCAATCGTCCTCGCCAACAAATCCGTAAACGGTTGGTGCAAACTAAAAGTAGGCTTTTTGAAAAAAGATATTTTTAGTTGCTGCGCTTGATAGTACAGTTTGCTTTTAGAATGCAGAAGGTCTGATTTTGTTATGCCTTTTTGCATACTGCGACTTTGCAAAACTCGTTTGGTTTGAAAGCCTTCTTTGATGGCCAGATAGGAATAGACGACCTTAGGATTGTATCCCAAATTGAGCAAGCCGCCTTCTGGCACCTCAATTATTTCTTTGGCTCTCAAAGGTTCTCCATTCAATGTAGTCTTGTTCGTGGTATCACTAAGGACGATTTGGGTAGCCTTGGTAAATTGCAAAATTGGGCCAATCTGTGTCCATTCTAAGACCGCAGCATTTTGTTTGTTGCCCAGTATCTTATTTATTCTTTGCGCTGATTTTTTATCAATAAACCCACTGCGCGGCACCCCGTATTTTGCGTAGGATGATCGACCTTTGTCTTGAATACTAGCGAAGGTACCGGCGTGAATTATTTTTAGCTTAGCCTTCATACTTTTCAGATTTAATGGTGTAGTCCCCCTTACGAATCGCTCTTTTGATGTGGAGGATGCGATCTTTTTCTACGGACTCAAATGAAATTTTGTCACCTGGTTTTGCCCAGGTAAGAATAGGCAAACGAGGATTGAAAAATGAAATCGGCGTATATCCGATCCCATACCAACCTCCAGGACTATCTTGTGGATAGATGCCAGTTTGTGTGCCACCTATCGCCACAGTACCTGCTTTAATTAAACGACTAGGTTTACTTTTTCTATTTATCGCAAGTTTATCATCAAGCGTACCTAAGTATAAAAAGCCTGGAAGGAAGCCCGTAAAATAAACGGTGTACGTCGGCCGCGTATGTAAAGCGATAAGCTCGGACAAGCGTATTTCTTTTCGATCGAGATATCGCTCTAAATCTGGGACAAAATCATCATCGTAGCACACCGGTATGGTCCAATGTGTAGTTTGTGTCGGTTTTACTTTTTTATGTTTAAGTAGAGCCGCTTGTAAATTTTGTTTGAGCTGATTAAAATTTTGAATGGTATTTCTATATTGAATGAGTACCTCGTGATAGGCATGGTGAATGTCTAATATATTATCCTCCTCTTTTATGGTATCTATGAGGTGAGTCATTTTGCTCAAAATGCCTTCATCAATAATCGGTGGCCACTGGAGTAAAACTCCCTTGGTGCCGTATCTAGTTATATTTACTTTCAAGATTAGTAGTTATGATTTTTTAATAGGGCGATCGCGCGCGGTAATCGTTCGGCGATGCCATTGGTATCTCCATGTACGCATATCGTATCAAAGTGAATGTCTTGCCATGATCCGTCTGCGGTGAATACTTTTCCGCAGTCCAGCATCTTATGCAGTTGGCTTGCCAAATCTTCCGTGGTAGTGAGTACAGCGGCTGCATTTTTTCTGGACATCAGTTCTAAGTCTGGCATATACTGACGATCAGCGAATGCTTCGTACAGCACGGTGTGATATCCAAAATTGGACACCTTAGCATAATAACTAGCGGGGATTACAATTTTGATATCATTAAAATTATTTTCAATAGCATGGAGGTAGGTGTTTTTCACGATGGCATTACTGACTACTTGAT
Organism: uncultured Saprospiraceae bacterium; assembly: GCA_937923345.1. Lineage (GTDB taxonomy): Bacteria > Bacteroidota > Bacteroidia > Chitinophagales > Saprospiraceae > JALZVN01. The sequence goes on along the minus strand of CAKZVJ010000143.1, from coordinate 2,603 downwards.
GATACAAGGCGCCATGCGCTTTCACATGATGAATCTCTGCTCCCAATTTGTTCGCAATACTTTTAAATAATTTGAATTGCTTGTTGAGCGAATCCAATAAAGCCTCGGGAGCAATGTCCATAACTTTGCGCCCAAATTGTTCTCGATCGGGATAGGAGGGATGGGCGCCTATTTTTACCTTATGCTGTTGGGCTAGGCGTATGATTTTTTCGATTTCTTCTGGGCCTCCTGCGTGCGCACCACATGCAATATTGCACAGCTCTAAATAGGGCATCAAGGCTACGTCATTTCCGGTGCCTTCTCCCAAATCAGCATTTAGATGGAGTCGCATTCTATCCATGGAGCAACGGGGATATTACTTTATAAATACTTTTTAGCCCAAGGCCAACGGCGATGAGTACTATGACGATACCAATATAATTTTGACGAGTGGTATTGACATATTTGCCAAGTACTTCGCTTTGGTTCATGGCCCACAATAGAAATCCAGCGATGAAGGGCAGAAGCAGCCCATTGGCTATTTGAGCAAAGGTGATGATCTCTACAGGCTTGAACCCAATAGAAGAAAACAAAATCCCTATACACAAAACTGTCATCCATACCCCTCTAAACTTGATAGACTTCAAACTATCTTGCCAACCAAAACATCCCTTCACTACATAAGCGGCTGCCATGGGAGCGGTAATAGCAGAAGTGATCCCAGCTGCAAAGAGCCCTAGACCCAAGACCCACTTTGCGGCTTTGCCAAATAGCGGTTCTAAACTGAGCGCCAAGTCTGCTGCATTTTCGACCTCCGATGACTGCACACTGGCCGCAGCAATGATGATCGTCATGGAGATTATTCCGCCTATCAGGATAGCCATTTGGGTGTCTCTTTTAGCCAGGGCTAGATCATTAGGTGATTTCCATTTCTCGCCAACTACGGAGGCGTGCAGAAATAAATTATACGGCACGACTGTGGTGCCTATCAGCCCGATGACTGTCCATGTTTTGTCGGAGTTGATATTCGGAATAAAACCCTTTAGTATTTCTATCAGATTGGGTTGAGTGATCATGGCGGCGATTATAAACGCAAAACTCATAAAAATGACCAAGGTAAAAAGTACACGTTCGAGTAGTTTGTAGTTTCCGATGTATAAGAAGATAAATGCAATGGCACCAATCAAAAGACTAAGATAGTTTATTTTGAAATCGCCTAAGGTAATAAAAGAATTTTCTACTACTGTGCTTAAGCCCAACACGCCGCCACTTATATTGCCAGCTTCATAAGCGGTATTTCCGATAAAGATGGCTGAAATCACAATAAATAAAATAAGATATCTCAGAAATGGCCTTTTGATCTGCGTGCGTAAGACAGTGCTCAATCCTTGTTGAGTGATTATGCCTAGCCTTGCCGCCATCTCCTGCAGTACCATACAGGCTATAGTCGATAAGGCTAAGGCCCAAAGAAGATCATAGCCAAATGCTACGCCCGCTTTGGTACACACGGTCACCGTACCTGGCCCAATAAAAGCTGCAGTGACCAATGTGCCAGGTCCAATATTTTTAAACCAGTTTGTCACAGTAAGTTACTTTTCGTTGAGTTGCTGTTGTAATGCATAGATGGCAAAGCTGCCTAACCAGTGTCCGCCCTCATAACTATCACCTACCAAATTAGGCAATGAATAGGCCACATGCTTATCTGCAATAGGTCTCAAATGTTCAAACTCTGGATATGCATTGATCAATCCATAGATGACCCAGGCTCGACTAAAATTCAAACCATCCAAGTGGACCAGTTTCCCATCGTTTCTATCGGAAACTTGACCAACAGCTAAGCTGAAATCTTTTTGACTCAAACTTGGCAAAAATGCGCTTAGCCAAGATTTGAATTCTTTTGGAGATAGTACACGGCGCATCAGGTCAATTTCCTCAAGGCAAGGAGACAGAAAATCATAGCCACTGGGTTCCCAAGTGAGTGGGCAGTCTGCATCGGTCATATAATAATCTTGTGCTCTCTTTCTTATGGTGTTCAACAAGGCTTCATCGTTTAGCAATGTGGCGTAGTCGAAGGCAAAGCTCAGACCAAATGCTGTGTTCGTATGCTCGCCTACTCGAATCGGATAATTTAATTTTGGTAGAAAGTCAATGTATTTTTCTGCGATTAATTTGCTGAGTGGAGCTAGATTGGCCTCAAGTTCTTTTGCCACTGGGTCATCCCAGGTATGCAACTCTGCAGCCAGTTTCAGCAACCAGGCCCAACCATAGGTCCGCTCATAGGACTTATTGTGTTTTGGGTCGAAGTACTTTACTTCCGTTTCGATATTTTCTTTAGATATATTCTCTTTTAACTTACGGATAATGTCTTCTCGCTTATCTAGCTTAGGATATTTCTTGAGTAGATACACAAGAGACCAATGGCCATGTACCGCTGAGTGCCAGTCAAAGCATCCATAAAATGCAGGATGTAAGGTCTTAGGTGTTTTGAGCTCACTTGCATCTCCGAGGACTTGACCCAACTTATTAGGAAACTCGGTTTGCATGCACTCTAGCGGCAGCTGCGCTAAACGATTAGCTTGCTCCAGGCTGAGTACATTTTTAGTATTGGATACTTGCATGGCTTT
>CAKZVJ010000142.1 GCA_937923345.1 uncultured Saprospiraceae bacterium | reverse complement strand
TTGCACACCCATAGTGCGGGCTAGCGCTATGGTTTCATCGATGCCATAGCGGGTGATGAGACTGACCGAAATAGAGTTTACAGAATTGGTGAGTCCGCCTTCCATAGAGTATACACCAGAGTAGTCGCCGTCTGCATTCTCGGGCTGCCAGTCATCATATTCGCTGTAGGTTACCAGTCTATTATATAGGTACTCACAAGGTTGGTGCCCCTGCTTGAGGGCATTGGCGTATACGAATGGCTTGAAAGTAGACCCTACGGGGCGCTTACTTTTGACGTGATCGTACTGGATGTGCTGATGGCTGATGCCCCCTATCCAGGCGAGGACATGTCCATTCTTTGGGTTGGCTGCGAGAAAGCCGGTATTCAACAAATTGACATAGTAGTTGATGCTATCTAGTGGAGACATCTCTACGCTTCTTTCACCCTTCTCCCAATCGAAGATATTCATCTTACGCTTTTGGCTAAACACCTTGTCGATCGTCGCTTTGCTTGCGCCAGCGCGTTTCATGTTTTGATATCTTCTGGAGCGCTCGATGAAGGGTTGTAGATCTGCTTTGGTGATATTGCTTACGCCTTTCCAGTGTTCGTCATAGGTACGTTGCAGTTGCGAAAGGTGGCTTTTCATAGCCTCCTCTGCATAGGCTTGAAGTCGCGAGTCGATAGTAGTATATATCTTCAAGCCACTGGTGTATAGGTTATAGTCCTCTTCGAGATTGTTTTCTTTCAATATCGTTTTGGCCTCCTGTCTGATTTGCTCTCTGAAGTAGGTCGCCAAGCCTTTGCTCACGCTTTCGCGTTGGTAGTCGGTGACGAGTGGAAGCTTGGAGAGCGAATCTCTTTTTGTTTCGCTGATATAGCCATACTTGTGCAGCTGCCCTAAGACTACGTTTCTACGTTGTAGCGCGTTCTCTGGATTCTTGGCAGGGTGGTATTTGGTGTTGGCTTTGAGCATACCGATCAAGACAGCAGCATCTTCTTGCTTTATATTTTGGGAGTCTGTTCCGAACAATTGTTTGGCCGCTACCTGCACTCCAAAGATGTCTCCTCCGAAGGGCACCGTATTGAGATACAGGCTCAGGATTTGATTTTTAGAATATATTTTTTCTAGTCGCTTGGCTATGATAAATTCTCTGATCTTATTGACAGGGATGCTGAGCACGGAGTATCGCTTACGGGGAAATAAATTTTTGGCTAGTTGTTGACTGATGGTGCTGCCTCCGCCTGATCCTGCATCGCCCATGAGTACGGTCTTGAACAGTACACGCATCCAAGCCCGAAAGTCAATCCCATTGTGCTGATAAAATCTCGAGTCCTCGGTAGCGACTAAGGCATCGGTTAAGTAAGGCGAGATGGCCTCTATAGATATATTGGTTCTGTTCTTGGTAAAGAATTTTCCTATCACCTTATTGTCCGAAGAATAGATTTGTGTAGACTCTGGATTCTTGACGGCTTGTAGTTGTTGATGGGTAGGGAGTTTTCCGAAGGCGCCAAATCGTACGCTAAGTACGAGTAGGGTGATGAGTACAATTCCCAAGAGGGCTATTGCGCCGGTCCCCACTGCTATCTTACGTGTAAGACTCGTTTGTTTGTAATCTTCCCAAAGTTGTTTTGCCTTGCTTTGTTGTTTCCTTGCCATCCGTTTTTGATCCTACTGTGCAAGGTACAACGAAAGGGCGTTCTGACATATTTTGTCAATGAGGAATTAAAAAAGGGGTTAGGATTTAGGTTTTAGGAATTAGGGGTGTTAGAAGGTAGCTAACGGGCTTTTCGCTCTCCAATGTGGTGAATTATCAATGAGGAATTTTCAATGATCAATTAAAAAAAGAGGGGCTAGGTGTTAGCTTTGATGTAGGTAGAAAAAAAATACGCTTTCAACTCTCCACTCTCCACTCTCCACTCTCCACTCTCCACTCTCCATTCAATTTTCCACTAAATAAAAAGGTGGTTGCCGCAGGCATAAACATAGAGCACGGAGTGCGTCAGGACGAGCGGTGGTAGCGGCATGGGATCGCGGGTGGCGTCGTTGGGGTGTGGGTATGTGTGTATGCGTATGCGTATGTAAAGGAAATTCATGAATTTCCTTTACATACGTATACGCATACGCATACACATACCCACCCCAACGACATTGCGCAGGCCATCCCATACAGCGGACGACGCGGTCAGGTGTAGATGTAGGCTTGGCCGGAATCTGCATCCTGGCGGCCCATAATCAACCTGAGTCTATTAATAGGTTGCCTATAAATATGTGTTCTCCATTTGCTACTTTCCATGCTAAATGAAATAGAATCTTATGTAAAAGCGTTTGATACTAAAATAGGTAATATCTTTGCCCACATAAAAAATGAAGGATGACGGATAGAGTACAAGAAGTTAAGGATTACTACGGGAAGGAGCTGAGGAGTTCTGAAGATCTCAAGACGAATGCCTGCTGTACGCTGGAGGCGCCGCCGAAATATATCCGGGAGGCGCTGGCGAATATCCACGATGAGGTGATGACGAAGTACTATGGTTGTGGGCTGGCGATACCGTCTAAGTTGGAGGGCTTGCGGGTGCTGGACCTGGGTTCGGGTAGTGGTCGAGATTGTTATATCCTGTCTCAATTGGTTGGCGAGTCGGGCTCGGTCGTCGGAGTGGATATGACGGAAGAGCAATTGGAGGTGGCGAATAAATATGTGGATTATCATGTGGAGCTGTTCGGCTACAAAAAGTCTAATGTGCAGTTTGTGAAAGGAAATATGGAAAAGCTAGAGGAGCTCCATTTGGAGCCGGCTAGTTTTGATCTGATTATTTCTAACTGCGTGATCAACTTGGCTACT
>CAKZVJ010000141.1 GCA_937923345.1 uncultured Saprospiraceae bacterium | reverse complement strand
AATTACAGACATTGATGGAAGCTACTCTATTAATGTTCCTGCAGACGCTACAGCTCTTGAAGTGTCTTACACGGGTTATGGAACCCAAGTAGTACAGCTTGGTGCATCTAATGTGTTAGATGTGAAGTTAGGAGCTGGAGAGCTATTAGATGAAGTTGTGGTTGTGGGGTATGGTAGTGTGAAAAAACGAGATGCTACTGGAGCACTAACTCAAGTCGGGGAAGAAGACTTTAATCGAGGAGTAATTGTATCACCTGAACAACTTATTCAAGGTAGAGCAGCTGGTGTTCAAATTACATCTTCAAGTGGAGCGCCTGGAGCAGGAGTAAATGTTCGAATTAGAGGAACATCTTCAGTAAGAAATGGTAATAATCCACTATTTGTTGTTGATGGAGTACCTATAGGTGGAACGGGTTCTACCCCTGAAACTAACGCAGGTCTAGGAAGAAATTCTGATCCAAATCCACTGAACTTTTTGAACCCTAATGATATTGAAAGTATGGACATACTTAAAGATGCGTCAGCAACTGCAATTTACGGATCAAGAGGTGCTAATGGTGTTGTAATTATTACCACAAAAAGTGGAAAGGCTTCCCGAGGTGTGTTAGACTATCAGTATGGGCTTGGAATTGGTAATATTTCAAGAAGGTACGACCTTCTTTCAGCGGCAGAGTTTGCTGCTCAAAATCCTGATCAAGATTTAGGAGGAAATACAGATTGGCAAGATGAAATTTTTAGAACTTCTTTAACTCATAATCATAATCTATCATTTGGAGATGGAAACGAAAAAGGAGATTACAGATTTTCTTTGTCGTTTTTAGATCAAGAAGGAATAATCGAAACATCTGAATTGCAAAGACTGTCCGCAAGATTTAATGGGTCAAGGAAATTTATTGATGATAAATTAACTATTTCCACTCAGTTTACAGTTGCGAATACTGCTGTAGGAGGAGTTCCTATTACTGAGAATTCTGGTTTTGAGGGTGATTTGTTAGCGGCAGCACTCAAATCAAATCCAACTTTGCCGGTCATGGATGAAAATGATCTTGATGGAGATGGTATTACTGATGAGTTATCACAACCAAGCGAGACTGAGCCTTCTCCTGTAGCTATTTTAGAATTTAGTAGAGATGAAGAGTCCACGGTAAGATTTTTAGGAAATATCTCTGCAAACTATGCGTTTACTGATAAATTTTCATTTAAAACTTTATTAGGTCTAGATAGATCTACAACAAACAGAAATGCTGCTTTTTCACCAGAACTTAGATATGCACAAGGTATTTTTGGAAATGGAAGATTGTTTGTTGAAGATGCTGCAAGATTTGACAGATTATGGGAAAACTATTTCACATACACTAATAAATTTGGAGGAAATGTAGATTTTACTGCCTTGGCTGGGTATTCCTACCAAGAATTTACAAACACTGCAAGTGGATTTGAGTTTACAAACTTTAGAACCAACGATTTAGATTTAATAATTAACAATTTTGCTTCAGCAGATTTATCTGGTGATAATAATAGTGTAGCTCCATTAAACTCCTTTTCAGAGACGGATGAATTACAGTCATTTTTTGGGAGGATAAATTTAGGATTCAGTGATAAATATTTAATTACTGCTTCGTTGAGAGCTGATGGGTCAACGAGATTTGGACCTGGAAATAGGTATGGAGTGTTCCCGTCTGCTGCTTTTAAATGGAAGTTGGTAGAAGAAAGTTTTATTCCTGATGGTGTTTCTGATCTAGGCCTTAGACTAGGTTGGGGAATTACAGGTAATCAAGAAATTCCACATAATTTATTTGCAGAGAGGCAGAGATATGGTAATTGGGATATTGATAGCGGAGGAAATTTTCAAGGTGGTGGTTTAGCAACTGTTGCTTTTGCAAATCCAGATTTAAAGTGGGAAAGTACTTCACAAATTAACGTAGGATTAGATTTTGCGTTTTTTGATTACAAGCTTTCAGGTAGTCTAGATTTGTATAGAAAAAATACAAATGATCTTTTATTTCAAATAAATGCGGCTCAGCCAGCTGTATCGCCATTCGTATGGACAAACCTTGATGCTGATGTTATAAATCAAGGAGTAGAATTAGCACTTAACGCTGAATTGGTAAATAAGTCAAAATTTAGATGGGATGTGAACTTCAATATTGCATATAACGATAACCGTGTTGAGAACCTAACAGGTGTTTTTGATACAGGTGAAATTAATGGACAAGGATTGACAGGCGCTTTTGTACAAAGAATAGCAAGTGGACAACCACTTTACGCATTCTTTTTGAGAGAATTTGGTGGATTTGATGAAGAAGGAAATTCTATTTATCCAAATGGAGATTTTCAAGAATTTGTAGGTGCTAGCCCTTTACCTACGGTTACATCTGGTTTAACCAATACATTTAAATTTGGTGATGTAGACTTTAGTTTCTTCTTTACTGGTCAGTTTGGTCATTCAGTGTACAGTAATACAGCAAATGCCTTCTTCACTGCAGGATCTTTAGCAAATGGAAGAAACGTTACTACCGATGTAGTTGGTAATGGCGAGGGACAATTTAATGCTCCCGACGTTTCTACTAGATTTTTACAAGATGCGTCTTTTGTAAGACTTCAGAACGTATCTTTAGGGTATAATATAAACACAAGTAACATTAAAAACGTTAGTAAAATAAGGTTGTTCGCAACTGGACAGAACTTATTTGTGATAACTCAGTATGATGGACAAGATCCAGAAGTGGATACAAATAAATCCTTAAATGGTATTCCATCTGCGGGGATTGATTATACACCATATCCAAGAGTTAGAACAATTACAATTGGAGCAAACGTATCATTTTAATAAAAAAAACTATATGATTATGAAATTAAATAATATTTATAGTCTATTGATATTCATGTTTATAGCATCTGTAGGATTCTTTTCTTGTACAGATTTAGAAAATGAAGAAGTAGACTCAATCGTTATCGAAACTACTGAAGGAGGTGAGACTTCAGCCGATCCAGATGCTTTGCTTGGATCACTTTACAACGATCTTTCTATTATGACAGATCAGGCAAATATTTATGCACTTAGTGCACATAGCTCTGATGAGATGATACCACCAACAAGAGGGGTTGATTGGGGAGATAATGGAGTTTGGAGAGTAATGCACGCTCATACATGGGACGCTACTAACTCTTGGGTTGTTGGTGCTTGGAATCAGCTAAATCAAAGAGTTTTTAATGCTACACAGGCTTTGGCTGCAAATCCTAGTGCAAATACAAGAGCTGAATTACAGTTTCTTAGAGCATTTTACATGCATCAACTTGTAGACCTTTACGGCCAAGTACCATTCAGGGAGGCAAATGAAGGAGTTGATGTTGATCCAAGAGTTTTGACAAGAACGGAAGCACTTGATTTTGTTATTAATGATCTTACGGAAGCATTACCGAATTTACCTGCAATCGCACCCACTGCAAATAATACACAAGCTTCTGTAGCAGCAGCAAATGCACTTTTATCTAGATTATACTTGAATAGAGCAGTATATACCTCAGCAACACCAGAAGGCCCTTACAATTTTGAGGGGGCAGATATGACTGCTGCAATTGCGGCGGCAGATGCAGTAGAAGCAGAAGGGTATACGCTTGAAGCAAACTACTTCGATAATTTTAATCCAGTTGGACAAAACGAAATTATTTTGACATCACCTCAAGGTAGCCCACAGAATAGAGTTTGGATGACCTTGCATTACAGTCAAAACCCAAGTGGGTGGAACGGTTTTACAACATTAGCTAGTTTTTACGATTTGTTTGATGCTGATGATCAGCGAATAGGAAACCCGCAAGGGCCTGCTGATGGGACAGAGTTCTCTGGAATAGGAAGAGGTTTTCTTATTGGACAACAACTTAATGATGATGGAAGTGAAACAATCGATGATAGAACTCAAATTCCATTAGATTTCACTAGAGATGTACCGCTTGCAGGTGCACCTACTGCAAATGGTATACGTGTTATGAAATATCATCCTTCAAATTTTGGAGATACTAATTATCGTCTCTTAAGATTCGGTGAAGTTTACCTCAACAGAGCTGAAGCTAGGTTTAGAAGCGGTGATACTTCTGGTGCATTAAATGATATTAATGCACTTAGAACAGCTAGGGGGGCGTCTTCACTTACATCTTTAGACGAGGCTTCACTTCTTGAAGAGAGAGGACGTGAGTTATATTGGGAAGGTAACAGAAGACAAGATCAAATTCGTTTTGGTACGTTCACTGGTACTTGGGAAGAAAAAACTAATACTGAATCTTTCAGAGTTTTATATCCTATACCTTCTATTGCTATATCCTCAAATCCGAATTTGACGCAAAATGATGGATATTAATCTAATTATTTAAACCTTGGGTTTAATAAAGAAGGTCTCTCTTATTAAGAGTGACCTTCTTTTTTTTTATCTTACCATCAATATGAGAAACTACATTTATGCAATAATTGTCATCATACTTTTTACATGTAATGATGAAAATTTGGTAAATGTTGAACAGTCGCAATTTTCAAATCTTCTTCCTGAAGAAACCGGCATTACATTTATCAATAAAGTAGAAAATTCTAAGGACTTCAATATACTCAATTATCGTAATTTCTATAACGGTGGGGGTGTAGCTATAGGTGATATTAATAATGACAATCTACCAGATATATTTCTCACATCGAATATGGGAGAAAATAAATTGTATTTAAATAAGGGTGATTTAAACTTTGAAGATATATCAAATAAAGCAGGAATTGAAGAAAGCAAGAAGTGGAGTACTGGAGTTGTAATGGTTGATATCAATTTTGATGGATACTTAGATATTTATGTTTGCAATGCAGGATACCAAAAAGATTCAAATCAGGAAAATGCACTTTATATTAATAATGGTGACCTAACATTTAAGGAAAGTGCTGAGAAATATGGTTTAAATGATTCAGGTTATACTACACATGCTGCTTTTTTCGACTTTGATATGGACGGAGATTTAGATGTTTATTTACTTAACAATAGTTTCATACCTGTTAACACATTAAACTTTTCGAATAAAAGGGAAGTTAGAGCGAAAGATTGGGATGTTAAAGACTATTTGAAATTTGGAGGAGATAAGTTATTGAGAAATGATGATAGCAAATTTGTAGATATTAGTGAAGAGGCTGGTATTTATGGCTCACTTATAGGATTTGGCTTAGGAGTTACTGTTGGAGACATTAATGATGATAATTGGCCAGATATTTATGTTAGCAATGACTTTTTTGAAAGAGATTATCTCTATATAAATAATAAAAATGGTTCATTTACTGAAGATTTACAAAATAGAGTAAAACACATTTCACACTCTTCGATGGGCGCCGATATGGCCGACATAAACAATGATGGCTTACCAGAAATATTTGTTACCGATATGCTCCCTTTAAATCCAAAAAGAGTAAAAACAAATGCTGCCTTTGATGATATAAATACACATCATTTAAAGTTGTCCAAAGGGTTTTATTACCAATACATGCATAATACGTTGCAATTAAATGAAGGTAATGGAAAGTTTAAAGAAATTGCACATCATGGTAATGTTGAAGCATCTGATTGGAGCTGGGGTGCGCTTATGTTTGACATGAACAATGATTTGTATTCAGATATTTTTGTTTGTAATGGTGTTAATCATGACGTAGTAGATTTAGATTTTTTAGATTTTTTTGCAAATGACTTTATGGCAAAAATGAGTGCTACGGGTAAAAAAGAAGAGCTATTTAAAGTTATTGATAAGATGCCACAAAATCCAATCCCTAATAATGTGTTCAAAAATAATGGGGATCTTACTTTTAGTAATGTTACTGATAATTGGGGTTTTTCTACTCCGACATTTTCAAATGGTGCGGCTTATGGTGATTTAGATAACGATGGAGATTTAGATTTGGTCATTAACAATGTAAATCAACCTACCTCTATTCATAAAAATAATTCTAGTAATAATTTTATTTCAATCCAACTAAAAGGTAAGGATAAAAACACTTACGCGGTAGGCTCAAAAATATATGTGTATGTAAATGGATTAAAGTTATTTCGAGAGGTAATTCCTAGTAGAGGATTTCAATCTTCTGTAGATTACACTAATGTTTTTGGACTCGCAAATAAAGAAAAGATTGATTCAATTGTGGTGGTTTGGCCAAATTTGACAAGTACAAAACTTGGTCATACGGAAATAAATCAAAAATTAGTAATTGAACAATCATTATCAAAGAAAATTGAATTTGGTCAAAAAAAGAAAAACAAAGAATATTTTCAAGAAATTGATCATAAAATCAAAAAACACCAAGAAAACCAATTTATTGATTTTTATTTAGAGCGGAACATACCGCTTATGCTATCCAAAGAAGGTCCAACTTCAGATGTTGCAGATGTAAATAATGATGGGTACATGGATATCTATATTGGCGGTAGTGCAATTCAGACTGGTGATTTATATGTAGGGGGAGAGTTTGAAAATTTAAAGAACATCAGTTCAAATAACTTTAAAAACGAAAAGTTTGAAGAGACAGCTGTACACTTTTTCGATGCAAATAATGATGGATTAAAAGATTTATATTTGGGTAGTGGTGGAAATCATCTAAGTAATAATTCTAAATTTATTAGGGATAGATTTTTTTTAAATAAAGGAGAGAGTAACTTTGTCTATAAACCGGAAGCATTACCAGGAAATATTATGAACACTTCTGTAGTTCTTTCTTTTGATTATAATAATGATTCGCATTTAGATTTGTTTGTTTGTAGTCGAAATTTACCTCAAAATTATGGCATAGATCCAATTAACTATCTATTCCAAAATGATGGTTCAGGAAAATTTGAATCTGTAGAACTGCCAAAAAATATTAGCATTCTTGGTATGATACGAGATGGCTCGGTACTTGAACAAACAGAAGGATATACTAGATTGATAGTAGTTGGAGATTGGATGTCCCCTACAATAATAAAATTTGTTGAAGGAAATATTCAAATTGAAAAGAATAATTTAAGTGACTACAAAGGTTTTTGGGGAGCAATAGAAGTATCAGATATTGATGGGGATGGTGATGAAGATTTTGTACTTGGTAATCTGGGTACAAATTCTAGCTTTAGGGCTGATGAAAACAATCCTTTAAAATTGTTTATTAATGATTATGATAAAAATGGACAGTTGGATAAGGTGCTTACTAATAGAATAAATAATAAAGATATACCTATTTTTTCAAAAAGAGATTTGGCAGATCAATTGCCTACACTAAAGAAAAAATTTTTATTACATAAAGATTTTGCTGGTAAGTCAGTTCAAGAATTATTTGGAGAAGAACAGATTAGAAATTCAGTACAGAAATCATGTAACTATTTTAAAAGTTGCGTGGCAATAAATAATGGTAATTATGATAATTTTGATATTAAATCTTTACCAGCGGAAGTGCAATTGTCTAATGTAAACGATATTTTAGCAATTGATATTGATGTTGATGGAGACCAAGATTTGATTTTGGGTGGAAATTATTATGAATTTTTACCTCAGTTTTCTAGACTGGATGCCTCAAGAGGTGATGTTTTATTTAACGATGGTGAAGGGAGATTTTCTATTCAAAATAATACAGGATTTGAAATTGAAGGACAGCTTAGAGAATTGCAATACATAGAAAATTCTGATCAGAGATTTGTAATTGCGCTTTTAAATAATGAAATGCCAAAATTGTTTAGAATAGTAAAATGATTTTAAGATACTTCAATGTAAGCTCATTCGTTTTTTGTTTTGCATTTTGCATTTTTTCTTGTGAAAAAAGCTCCAACGAGGAATATCAATTTATAATAAAAAATGAGACGGGTATTTTTTTCAGCAACGATTTAGAATCATCCCCTGATTTGAATTTATTCAATTATCTATATTTCTATAATGGTGCTGGGATTGGGGCAGGCGATTTTAATAATGATGGCTATATAGACTTGTATTTTACTTCGAATTTAGGAAGGAATAAAATGTACTTGAATCAAGGAGGTTTTAAATTTAAAGAAATTGAGATTGATTCTGAACCGCGAAATCTTGAAAATAAATGGTCGAATGGAGTTTCTGTTATTGATATTAATAATGATGGTCTCTTAGATATTTATGTATCGCAAGTTTCAAATATAGCGAGCCTTAAGTGTAAAAATTTACTTTATGTATGTGTTGAAATTACAGAAACTGGAATACCAGTATATGAAGAACAGGCTAGTAATTTTGGTTTAGCTAATATAGGATATGGTACACAAGCAGTCTTTTTAGATTTTGATTTAGATGGAGATTTAGATATGTTTCAACTAAATCATGCATTACATGCTAATGGGACATTTGGTCCCAGGAGCACATTTACTAAAAAGAAGCATCCTTTTTCAGGAGATAAATTCTTTGAAAATCGCGATAATTTTTATGTAGACATTTCAGTAGATGTTGGAATCCAAAGTTCAGTAATAGGATATGGACTAGGAGTCATGGCTTCTGATATAAACATGGATGGTTATCCAGATATTTATGTTTGTAATGATTTTCATGAGAATGATTATATGTATATAAATCAAAAGGATGGGACTTTTAAAAATCAAACGAGCGATTTTTTAATGCACTCAAGTAGATTCAGTATGGGATTAGAATGTGCTGATTTGAACAACGATTTATATCCTGATATTTTAACTCTAGATATGTTGCCCGACGATCCAATTACTCTAAAGAAAACAGAAGGTGAAGATGCATTAGATCTCTACAAAATGAAATTAAAATTAGGATACGATCATCAGTTTGCAAAAAATTCCTTACAAATTAATAATAGAAATGGGACTTTTAGTGAGTTAGCTATGTATTCGAATATCTATGCTTCTGATTGGTCTTGGGCTCCTTTAATTTTTGATTTTGATAATGATGGGAATAAGGACATTTTTATTAGTAATGGAATTCCAAAGCGAATGAATGATATTGATTATATAAACTTTGTTTCAGAACCAAATTTTCAAAAAGAGATCGAACCAGGTAAGGTTTCAAAGAAGTCATTAGAATTTATTGAAAAATTGCCAGAAGAAAAAATTGGAAATAAATTCTATTATAATATTGGAGATTTGTCTTTTGAAGATATTAGTAACAAAATTGGTAAGCAACGAAATTCTTATTCTAATGGTGCAGTATATGCTGATTTAGATAATGATGGAGACTTGGATATAGCTGTTAATAATATTAATGAAAATGCAATTGTTTATGAAAACAAGTTAAACACTAAAGATAATTTTGTAAGTGTGACTCTTAATAATTGTCCTGATAATATTAATTGTATTGGAGCAAAAGTTTTTGTTTATGCTGATGAAAAATATTACATGCAAGAGAAGTTTCCTGTAAGGGGGTTTCAGTCTTCAATGGAGATACCATTATTAATTGGAGTCGGCAATGTACAATCTGTTGATTCAGTTGTTGTAATTTGGCCTGATAATACGCATAAAGTTTTTTACCAACAATCAACTATTTCAAGTAAATACCAAGAAGGTTTAAGGAAGTTTGATTTTGAAAAATTAAAATACCATGGAGAAGTAAAGTTAAATCCCATAGTAAAAGATGTGACCGATGAATTTGAGTCGATTTCTTTTAATCATAAAGAAAATGACTTTGTTGAATTTGATAGAGATCCTTTAATTCCACATATGAATTCTACTCAAGGACCTGCATTATCTGTGCTTGACTTAAATAAAGATGGTCTAGAAGATGTGTTTTTGGGAAATGCTCGGCATAGTACCAGTGTCTTATATAAACAAAATAAATCTGGAGAATTTGAAGCTATTTTGTCAAATTTGTTCAGCGAGGATAATAACTATGAAGACGTAGATGGTTCCTTAGTTGATATTAATAACGATGGATTGGAGGATTTAATCATAGTCGGTGCAGGTAATGAATATGCATTAAATTCTAAGTGGAATAAGCCAAGAGTATATAAAAATTTAGGGAATTTTAAGTTTGAAAAATGCTCAGATTGCTTACTAGGAGAATTAAAACATACATCTACTAAAGTATTAGTAGACGATATAAACTTTGATGGTTACGATGATGCTATTTTCTTTGGAAGAACAATATCTAAAAAGTATGGCCAAGTACCTCCAACTTACATAATGATAAACAATAAGAATGGACAGTTAGTCGATTTGTCAGATCAATATGGATCTGATCTTAATTTTCCTGGTATGGTAAAAGATGCTCAGTTAGCTGATATAAATAAAGATGGCAAAAATGACCTGGTGATTGCTCTTGAGTGGGGGGGAGTAGAAATTTTCACTAATGAAGGAGGAAAATTTAAAAGAAATAAGATTATTACCGAAAACGGTTGGTGGAATTTTGTTTTACCTTTTGACTTTGATAATGATGGCGACATTGATATTTTAGCAGGTAATTTGGGGTTAAATAGCCGTTTGAAAGCGAGTACGAAATCACCTGTAAAGATGTACTATGCTGATTTTGATAATAATGGAAAGAAAGATCAGATTCTTACCTATAATGTTGGAGGGAAAGAAATTCCATTTGCAAATAAACATGAGTTGGAAAGACAAGTTCCAAGTATTAAAAGGAAATTCCTTTTTGCAAAAGACTTTGCAAATGCGTCTTTATCAGATCTATTGGGAAGCGATAAATTAGAGAATGCTGAAGTGTATTCCGCTGATTATTTTAAGAATGCAGTTTTAATAAATGAGGGTGATATGAGATTTACTCTTCAAGCATTACCTATGAATTTACAATGGGCGACCTATAATAATGCTGTTACTATTGACTATAATGGAGATGAATTTATGGATATTTTTATGGGAGGTAATTTTTATGACAATAATATTC
Source organism: uncultured Saprospiraceae bacterium (assembly GCA_937923345.1). GTDB lineage: Bacteria > Bacteroidota > Bacteroidia > Chitinophagales > Saprospiraceae > JALZVN01. The sequence goes on along the minus strand of CAKZVJ010000141.1, from coordinate 613 downwards.
AAATGGGACGCATGGATTCAGATTATGGAACTGTTCTAATTAATAAAGGAAATTGTAATTTTGAGAAAGCTTTTACTCCTGAACTTATTATGAAAGGTCAAGTAAGAAAAGTTGACAAGTTAAAGATTAAAGATCGGGATTTGATTTTGGTAGGTTTAAACAATGATTCACTTAAGATATTTGAAGTGCAGTCTAAATATGAAGAATACAATAATTAATTATGCATTTATCTATAATAGCATTTACGAGAATACTATTGATAATAATATTTTTTCAGTTTTTCTCTTGTGAAAAACCCAATCCCAACTATCAAAAAGACGCTTCTCAATCTGGTTTCATTCATCGTTCTGTTAAACAGTTATCGGATATTCTTGTGCATGATATTTTTTCCCCGCCAGTAGCGTCTCGCGTATACGCTTATCCTAGTATCGCCGCTTACGAGGTGATGGCCCTGAGTGATGACAAAGCCAAGTCTCTAGCCAATCAACTTACTGATTTGACTGCCATTCCTGCACCTCCAGCGGACCAGGAATTGTGTTACCCATTGGCGAGTACCATTGCGTACCTCCGTGTGGGCAAGTCTTTGATTTTTACAGAGCAAAGAATTAGTGAC
>CAKZVJ010000140.1 GCA_937923345.1 uncultured Saprospiraceae bacterium | reverse complement strand
AGCGAAGCACTTTGCTGTAGATTGGTCCTACCGCAAAAATTAATAGTTTTCGCAGGATACAAATTAGCTAATTCTTCCCCAATTTTGGCTTCAGCAGGACCGCCGATTAGAGCTACTTTACCTTCTGTTTTTCCTAGGATGTCCGCCAGGATGGATAATGGAATACGCTTGGTAAAGTGCGCCGCCCCTAATACCACCGCTATATAAGCCTCTTTTTCTAAACCATATTCATCTAGAGAAACTTCGTTTTCTGGCCCCACGAACATGTCCAAGCCTGCCCCATCTCTCTCGTGCTCCAAAGATTGCAAGGCCTCAAAGTAGCGTTCTACGATGTGGACGTCTGGCATAACATCCAATTTTAAATTGACCAGCATCCATTTTTTGACATTTAGCTTTGGGAAGGTGCTCGTAGGACACTGGAGCAGTCGCCTGAGTCGATTAGAGCGAATATTTTTTTGCAAATCCACAACAAAATCAAAGGATTCTTCCTTTAGGGTTTTGAGGATTTCTCTGGGGTCTTTGTCAAATAGATGCTGTTTTGCTACATATTTATTGTGTATATTCACCATAGCGAAGGAACGCTTGGTCACAAAGTGGATCTCGTATTGGTTGGCTTGATATAATGCTCTCAGAATTGGCGAGATCAATACGATGTCGCCAATGGAGCTAAATCGTAAAACCGCAATTTTTTTGGGAGCAATTTTTGCCTTCATATGAGTAAAAAATGATTCGAATATTTCCAAAGAAATATACATCAAAGCCTAGTAAGTGCTTGATTTTATATAAGTTACAAAAACAATTACTTTAGCCTTGAATTACTTGTAGGCAGTAATTCCAAATTTATAACCGCGCTACAGCGTTAAAAATACAAAACTAACAATGATCCTATATAATCTTAATCATATCGCATCTAAGAATTGGGATCTACCTACACGAGCGCTCATAGCTAGCCTATTCTTTCTCTTTGGAGCTGTTATACTGAATGCGCAAGCGCCTCATTGCCATACAGATGAAATGCTCGGCAATCACCTAGATCAAAAAAGCATAAAAGAAGAAATCGCTCTCTATGAAGAGCAGCTGAGCAATACCTCTCCTACCAGAGACGAAGGAATAGTACATACCATACCGGTCGTAGTGCATATCATACACGCTGGAGAATCTATCGGTAATGGACCGAATCTATCCCAAACCAAAATACTGGAACAGCTCGACATACTTAACGATGACTTTAATCAGCTGAATGCCGATCAAAATCTAATCCCCGCTGAGTTCGCTGGCTTAGCCGCTAATGTAGAGATAGAATTTTGTCTAGCGCGGACTACCCCTGATGGCAACGCTACCAATGGCATCACTAGATCAGAATACGGCTCAATCAGTAGCATCAATTTTATCGAAAGTAATATTAAACCCCAAACACAGTGGGATCCTACAAGATATATGAACCTGTGGATCGTACGTATGCCAGACCCATCCATACTGGGGTATGCATACCTTCCTTCGCCCACTTTTTTGCACACCCATTTGGATGGCGTGGTGCTTTCACACCTCAAGGTGGGCAACCAAAACAGCACTACTCGAGGCAGAACATTGGTGCATGAAGTAGGCCATTATCTAGGACTGCCACATCTGTGGGGTTTCACTGAGAATGACTGTGACGAGGACGATTTTATCTCTGACACACCAGCCGTCAGAACACCTTATTACGGATGCCCCTCTTACCCTCAATTCACCTGTGGTACCAGTGATATGTTTATGAATTATATGGACTATGTAGACGATAACTGTATGCACATGTTTACCGAGGGTCAAAAAACAGTAATGCGTTCCATAATCAACAATCAAAGAAAATCTTTGATCAGCAATACCGACACTGCTTGTAGCACCACGGTGAGCACTAATAATAGCCCAGAACTGAACGAGCTAGTCAAGATCTACCCTAATCCATGTCAGGATGATTTGACCATAAGCACCCCAGATAATCATACCATCCAATCCATCACCGTCTATGATAGCTCGGGAAGAGTCCTTGATTTTCAAGTTATTCCACATAAGGATAGCTCAAGTACCTACTATCTGGACACTAATGCATACCAAGATGGGATGCATGTCCTCAAAATCGAGACCAGGACAGGTGAATCTTATGCTAAAAGATTTGTCAAACTGACGAACTAAAGCAAAAAATCAAGCCCTTTTCCTGTTAAAATATTGATAAATATAAAATCTGCATTGTTTTTGCTGTAATACATCATTATATTTGAGTTATAGCGGCAAACTAAAAAGCCGCCTAAAATTGATTATTAACGAGTTAAATCTTAAAAAAAATAGTTCTATGAAAAAGTTATTCTTCTTCGCTGCTTTTTTACTTGCGGCATCGCTTACTACAGTAAACGCTCAGTGTTCTAAGACAGCTGGCGCAAAAACAGCTTGTTGTGCTAAAACTAAAGCCGCTACTGCTACTGCAATGTCTGCAGACGCAAGCATCGAAAAGAGAGTTTGTGCAGAATCAGGTAAGGTTGCTTACTTCAGAAATTCAAAGTGTGAGGTATCTGGAAAGTTGACTTCTCAAGAAGTTAAGTTGGATGAAGCAACAGGAACATTTGTAAACGTATCTCCAGAGAGAGCTGCAATGCCAGCTGCTGAAGGTGCAAAGAAATCATGTTCTAGCAAGTCTACTTCATGCCAAAAGAGCTGTTCAGGCAAATCTGCTAAATCAGCAATGAAGGCAGACGCTCCAGCAAAGGCAACATTCACGAAAGGAGAAAGCAACTAAGCTTTTTCGATAAAGAAAATTAAGAAAGGTTGTTTCTCGTACGAGGAGCAACCTTTTTTATGTTGTGCCCTAGCCTATTGAAAAATAACCATCTGAAATGACGGGCTGATGTCAATAACTACCTGGTAAACCTATTCTTGCTCGCCCCTATTCAATACCTCACACCATGTTGGTTCGATACTTCATGTCTGACATAAAAGAGGCAGATATACTGATATCTTTTTAGCTTAAGCATCTATCTTGAATTTCTTCCGCATTCTTGCTTTGAATTTATTATTATCGAATACAGAAGGTTTTCCACTTACTTCACCAATAGTTAAAGCCTTATTGATTGCTTGATTTTTTTGCTTTTCTATTTCAAGCAATCTTAATCCAGTTCTAATTACCTCACTTGCAGATGAGTATCTTCCAGATTTGATTTCAGCTTTGATAAATTTATCAAAGTGTTCACCTAAAATTATTGATGTATTCTTAGAAGACATAGTATAAATTATAAATGAATATACCATTTTTTAATATCCTTATCCAAGCCTTTTATTAGTTTCGACAGTTCAGGGATTTGGGCATACCCCTTCGGGTCAGGCTGTGCGAGACTCCACTTCGTTTCGGTCCTAGCGGACATCCCGCTATCGCGTGATTCTCTACCATCCTTTATGCAAAAAAAGAGAAAACGTGGATTTGTTGATTTGTTGATACATTAAGTGTCTAGGTGTTTAATCAATCGTGAACTATAGCTACTCATATTGAGATTTATGAAAACCACTTTCTCATTTATGGAGAATGAGGTATTAGTCTATGTAGAATCCATATTTTTTTTGCGAGAGAGGTAGAAGTGGTATGCAGTGCTGCAGGATGTCTATGAAGTAGGTCAGTCTGCAGGCTCGCCGAGGTACGAGAAGAGACAAGGAATGGCCATACTGAATGATATCCTGGAGTGCGGAATAGAAACGGATGACTCGGTCCTGATGTAGCTTTTCGCGAAATCAGGGCTCGCCCAAAACAATCAAAATGGAATAGCGGATTTACTTCTTGAGAAACTCGCTGTATACTTCGCCGTTTTTATAGCTCTGAAAAACGTGGCGCACGGTGGGGGACATATTTTTAGGAAGTTGATTGAGGGGAAACCACTCCACTTTTTTAAACTTGTGGCGCTCTAGGGCACTTGGCTGGCCTTTCCAGTTCTTGCTTTTGAAATAGAGCACTACCCTACTGTTCTTGCCTTTTTTCTTATGTAGAATATGGACTAACTGTAGGTTTTCGGGCTTGAGGGTGATGCCTGCCTCTTCCTTGCTTTCTCTGATCAAAGAGGACTTTGCGAACTCTTCGTTTTCGATGGTACCGCCCACCAAGGTGTACTTGCCCCCATTGTCAGAGGTCTGCTTGAGCAGCAAAACCATCCCCTGATATTCTAGAATAAGTCGGACTTTCAATAAAATTCGTTGAGACATAATTGCTTAGTTAGCGTGTTATTTTTTACGTAAAAAGCTAGATAGAGATACTAAAACCTGTACTTAGTGCATTTGTTTACTCGGATAATGCGCACCACGATGACAATAATAAAGATAAAGATCAATATTTTAGGCCCTGAGAGGCCCAATTAGCGCTTAAATTAGCTTTGAAAAGATAGGGTTTAATAAAAAACTTGGTTAATTTTGCGTAGGAGGATGCATAAACTCGTCTTTCTCAACTAACTAGCAATGATAATAAGCCCTGTGTGCATACCTTTTATGCACTGACAAACACTTTTATGGTATATAATAACATACTTGAAACTATAGGCAATACGCCTTTAGTAAAAATAAACAGAGCTACAGGTGACTGCAAGGCTACCGTTTATTGTAAGTTAGAATGTTTTAATCCAGGTCAATCTGCTAAGGATCGTGTAGCACGGTATATGTTACAGTCTGCCGAAGAGCAAGGTTTGATCAATGAAGGAGCTACTATCATCGAGGCCACCTCGGGTAACACTGGTCTGTCCCTAGCGATGGCATGTCGGATCAAAGGCTACAAGTGTATGCTCACGATCACGGATAAGTCCTCCAATGCAAAGATAGATCTACTCAAGTCTATGGGTGCCGAGGTCATCATCTGTCCTGCTAAGGTCAAACCTGAAGATCCTCGATCTTACTACTCGCAAGCGAAAAGGTTGGCTGCTGAAATCCCAAACTCCTACTACGTCAATCAAAACTTCAATCTGGACAACTCCGAATCTCACTACCGTACTACGGGTCCTGAGATATGGAGAGATACAGAAGGAAAGATAACGCACTTAGTCGTGTGTACGGGTACAGGAGGGACTATCTCTGGTACGGCCCGCTACCTGAAGGAGCAAAACCCTGATATCCAAATCGTAGGGGTAGATGCAGACGGGTCCGTCCTCATGCACTATCACAAGACGGGTGAGTTTGATAAAAGTAAGATCAAGCCGTACAAAATAGAGGGACTCGGAAAAACCATCATTCCTAAAAATGTGGATTTTGATGGGATAGATAGATTTGTAAAAGTAAACGATAAAGATTCTGCCTTTGCCGCAAGAGCGCTCGCTGAAAAAGAAGCCATTCTTATTGGTTACTCAAGCGGAGCTGCCTTCCAAGCACTGCTACAAATCAAAGATGAGCTTACAGAAGACGATGTAGTAGTAGTAATCTGCCCTGATCATGGCAGTAGATATCTTGACAAGATCTATAACGAATCTTGGATGATAGAATATGGATACAATCAGGTGGCGGAGCAAGTTGTACAAAATACACAGGAAGATATTTTGGCTAGGAAGCCAGGTAGTCTATGGAAGACTAATCATAATGGAAAATTTAAAGTGATACGATCACGAGAATTCAATAATCATAATCAATTAGGAATGGATTTATTTGACAAAATCAAAAACAACCCAGGACCATTGGGCCAGTATGCAGATCAAGCGGAAGGATACTTCATCTTTCCAAACTTGGAAGGTGAACTCAGTAGCCGTATGCAGTTTAGAGGTAAAGAAGTAATTGTTTGGAGTGTAAACAATTATCTCGGAATGGGAAATCACCCAGAAATACGTAAAGCCGATGCGGACGCTACTGAAAAGTGGGGACTAGCCTATCCAATGGGATCAAGAATGATGTCAGGAAACTCGGTAATGCACGATCAATTAGAAAACGAGCTAGC
>CAKZVJ010000139.1 GCA_937923345.1 uncultured Saprospiraceae bacterium | reverse complement strand
ATCGTGTCACCACTCCACAGCGCTTGTCCAAAAGAGCTATTGTTGGGTTGCGATTTTTTTATACTAGGGATGTTCAGAAATATCATATTGCGTTGAGATTAAACTTTCTACATCTTAAAATCTCTAAATGATTACTCCCTTTTTAATATTATTGCTTTAAAAACGGGGTGATTCTTAGACTCAATTTGTCATGATTTTTAAAAGAAAAATCACGCCAAATTGGATCTAGGATATATCATTTTTAAGCTGGGTTGACACCCAGCTCTACCATAATTACACTCCGCTGGAGTTATTCATTTTTGCTGTTAATTATTTTATAAAAATTTCATCTCCCGAAAAAAAATCATGACAAGCGCTCTGGATTTTTTAATAGTAGAAACTCGAGGGAGTGTGATTGTTTTAGGGCTGTTCAGAAGTTAGAAAAGAACCCCCAGGGAGCTTGTACCGATTTTCTTCGGTAGGGTGTTCTTACTATAACACAGGGTGTCAAGCCTGTGTAGTAATGCCATCCAAATCCAATTTGGCGCGATTTTTCAGAAAAAATCGTGACAAATTGCTACTGAGAAAAATCTTCTTTTTTCCCAAATTTAGATTTGCTATTAAAGTTGTTAATCAACTCTCGCCTTAACGGGACACCTTACTAGGGATACCCATACAAGACTCAATAGAGTCAATTTTATCATTGAAATCAAAATACTCATTGTCAATCTATAAACCCTCTTTTTTTGCGACAAGGATAGGAATGGTGCGCGCCCGATTTTTTCTATCGGGTGAAGCAGTCACGGCTATCAAGCCGACGACTTTACCAGTCGGGTAGATAGCCGGGACGGGAGTGAACACGGACCCATGGATAGCCTGATGCCTCTGGCAGTCGCCCAAATGAAAACACAGAATATCAGTATTATTTTAATAATAGAAGCAGGTCGAAATAATTTTACGCATGCGATTAACTTTCGTATTATTGCTACATGGAAGAAAGTTTTATTTCTGCGCAGGCACGGGTGTCAAAGGCGTTCATACAGCAGACCATCGAGGAGCAACTGCGAAATATGCTGGGCAAGGAAGGCCTGTCTCTGGAACTGCCGCAGGGGACGCTGCTGATAGAGCATGTCGATAATGTGAAGTATCAAGTGAGTAATTATGATGTCGTGGTGGCCGCTGACATCGCCGTGGAATATAATAATGAGGAGGCGATCCATGTGGTGGGGCAGGGAACCATACAGCTCGTGATAGCTATGTCTTATGAGATAAAACCTGACTTTAGCTTGAGTACCGAAACCAAGCTACAGGAACATAGCTGGATAGAAAAACCAAGCCTAAAAATTGGCCGATTGAAGATTCCCTCTAAGGCGGCATTGGACCTGTTGATCAAGAGTTTTGATGAGGAATTTGGAAAAAAAATCGATGCCTTGATTGCCGAGAAAGTAGATCTGCAAAATATCGTAACCGAGCAGTTGGCCAAGTTTGAAAATCCGATTCCTAATAATTTTGATGATAATATTCACCTGTCCGTGGAGCCAGCGAATCTATTATTCAACATCCAAGAAAAAGGGGGGCACTATCTGTTGACGGTGCATACTTCTTTTGGGGCGGAGGTCAATTGGGAAAAGCGAGCCAATACTAAAATCTTTTCTGAGCTCCCGCACATCCAAGAATTTGATGGCCGTAGCATGCCTTCTGAAATACAGGTGCCGGTCAAGGTCAATTATGATGTGCTGGTAGCGATGCTCAATGAGCAGTTTGCGCAAGTAACTGTGATGGAGGAGGAGCTAAAGGTGAGCAACATACAGCTTGCCCACAAAAATAATCTCTTGCATGTGAGCGCCGATATAGCGGGTACGGTGAGTGGCTCCTTGAGTGCACAGCTGGTGCCCAGACTAGATGCCGCTACCCAGAAGGTGCATCTAGAACAACTTCAATATGAGATCCAATCCAGTAGTTTTTTGGTGAAAGCGGCTGTCTATCTTTTCAAAGGAAAAATAAATAAACAGATTGATAAATTTTCTACCGTGGAGCTACAGCCCATTTTCGGTAAGATAAAAGCGGATCTGAATAGTAAGCTCAAAGCCCTGGCTTTGGAAGGAGTCGGCTTCAAGGTAAAGTTGGATGAAATAGAGGTACACAACTTGGCCTTCTTTGAGTCCTTTTGTATGGCTCAGGTCAAGGTGATGGCGAATGGGCAGCTGGCGGTGGCTTAGGGTCTGGAGTGGTGTGGATTTATGTTCATGCTTGTTACCACATGCTGAGGCTCCAATATTTTCTTTAAGTTATGTAGTCTTTTCTGAGAACTATAGAAACTTGAGAATTGAGCATTCTATTTTCACTGGGCGACAGACAAAACCCAATTGTCCAAATCACCCTAAAAGGTTAAAAATCAAAGGTCATATTAACGTTTTTTTTATATTCGCATATCGAAAGAATATCCATGAGACTTATAAGCACACTAATATTTAGTTTTCTATACCTCTATTGTCAGGCTGGTTTTGTTCAGTTTTCAGCTACAGTAGAGCACGGCGCGGGAAAAGAATTCAAATTGTACCGCCTAATCAATGAATTGACCGGAGAGGAAGTGAAGTACTCGGGCATGGTCAAGGACAATAACGAGCTGCACATCTCCATCGAGATTGACTATCCCCAGATCGTAAGATTTGTCTTAGAGGAGGATGAGATCGAAATATTTGTGCGGCCCATAGATCGTAAGGTGGCCTTTCGCTACAATCTCAAAGATGCCAAAGGCACTCTCTTCTTTACGGGAGATAGAGAAGCGGATAACAATTTTCTCAAAGCCTACCACAGCAATTTTCTAAATGTGGAGGGAGATAAAGAAGTATACAGCAAAGGTTTTCTGAATACAAAATTTGAAAAGGAGCTGGCGCAGCGCGCCAAATCGTATGGCATAGAGGATTACTTTGATTTTATCGCTAGAGAGAAAAAGTACCAAGAGGATTATATGAATCGCACGGGGAGCATCAGCCCAGAACTGAGAAACTATCTGCGCAAAGAGCTGAATTGGGATTACGAGACGAGAAAGTTTGCCTATTTTATATACAATGCAGACCGCATCCCCGCCAATCAGTTGAGCGATTATTGGCTCAAGTATCGCCTATTGCAGACGGTAGACATCAATGATGATTACTCGTTGGCCTATCCAGTGTTTCAAAATCTACTCAGTGCATTTATTCATTACCTCAATCTAGAGAATCCGGTAGACGTGAGCTCAGGAGATGATATTCACTACTACCGATTTGTAGAGCGCAACCTCAACGGGAAGTCCAAGTCTTTTATGCAAGCTAAGCTAATGCTTAATGCATTTAGGATGGGAGAGCCGCAGATGGCCCAACGTAAGTTCAAAGAATTTAAGCGATACAATCAATATCAAGATTACACCGCATCCCTAGAATCCTGGTTTGGTACCCAGATGCAGTACCTCAAGAAAAAGACGGTGCCCAATTTCAGCTTTCAGAATCTAGACAACACGGAACAGACTTTAGAAAATCTACGTGGCAAAGTGGTATACGTGAGCCTCTGGGCGAGCTGGTGTCGCCCTTGCTTGGAGGGCTTCGCGGAGACACGCGCGACGCGACAGCAGCTACACCAGAGTGGGGTAGTGATGCTCAACGTGAACCTGGATCGCACAGAAGCCATCTGGAAGCAAACCCTCCCGCAACATGACATACCGGGTACCCACGTTTTTGGTCTGGATCTCTCGGACTTCCAAGAAAAGATGAAGTTCGACACCTTACCCTTCTACATCGTGGTAGACAAGTTCGGCTATCAAAATTATCTGTCTTCTGGCAACCTCAATGCAACTATCGGCGACTTTATGAAGTTGATGCAGGCAGCGCAGTAGGCAATCCGCTACCTTCCGGAGTGGACTCAGCAATTAAATTTGAAAAAATTCCATGAGCATTTTGCTTTAAGCCAATGAATAAGGCGGATAGAGTTGCCCTTTAATATTTATTATAGATTTTAGACATTAAATTGACAAAAATAGAATAGCAAATTATTTACTTTTACACATTTATAAAAATTAACTAATATGAAATTTTATACAATAACTTTAGCTCTATTTTTATTTGCTTCCACTAGTCTCATTAGTCAGATTACTTATACAGATTCAAGAGATGACTTCTTTGTAGACTGTTCGGAAGAAACTTTAAGCTTTGAAGATTTTGAAGGTGGGCCAGTTGGAGGATCTTTAGGTATCAATGCCTGTGACCAATCCATAAGTGCTGCTGGAGATGTATGTTTTGTATCTGGAGAGATAGTTGAAGGCTTTACAATCTCTGCAAGCATCGGACCTGCTGTTTATTTTGAGACAGGCTCTTTTGATCATGTGAATCCCGGAGTTGGTGCAGATCAATTTGCATCCTTTGTTATCATTGATTTTGAAGAGGCTGATGTTACAGCCGTCTCATTTGATCTTAATCTACCTCTTACGTTTAATCCAGCTCCTATAGAAGTTAGGATATTCGGAGAAAATAGTTTGCTGGATTCTAGAATCTATGATGGAGATCCAAACGGGCCTGTATTTGTTGGAATCAATTCAGAAGAACCTATAACAATTATTGAGTTAGAAAATTTGAGTGCAGGATTAGAAACTGTTTCTCAATTGTATTTTGGAAATTGTGAAGAAACAACAAGTACTGGCGATGTAGTATCATTTGATTTTGAAGTTTATCCTAATCCTGCTTCAGACCTTATTAATATGACTACACCAAGTTCTGCAATTAGCAGCGCAGATTTATTTGACCTAGCTGGAAATCTAGTCTTGTCGTATAAAGCAGCGTCATACAATAATAGTGCACAGCTTGATATTTCACTTTTGCCTCAAGGCGTATATTTCTTAGAAATCACGAATCTTAAGCAAGAAAAAGTAAGATCAAAAATTTTAAAAAAATAAGCGCTTATTTCTTGGTATGCCTAGCAAAATATAGTTAGGTATACCAAGAATATAAACAATATATCTTACGCATCTCCACATTTATAAGTAGCAAAATTGCTATTATTGAGTCCTTTACCAATCCCTTTTCCAACTTTACCGTTTGGAAAATCTCTACTTGATTTCTCTCGTCATTTACACTTCAAGACACTGTTTTCATTTTTGATAATCTACAGCCTTGGATAGGCTTGAGTCAGATGGCTCTATTGTGTTTTGTGGTGTTAAGCCTGAACAGCTTATACAG
>CAKZVJ010000138.1 GCA_937923345.1 uncultured Saprospiraceae bacterium | reverse complement strand
GGTATGTTTGGACTAGTAGAAAAGAAGGAAGCAGGAATTCGCGAGAATAAATCATTGAGAACAAATGATTTGTTGCAGAAAGTTTTTGCGCAACAAGATTGATGTGAATAATTTCTTAATTGTCTGAACTAGGATTTTTAGGTTTTATGATGGGCAGGATTTAGTAATCCTATGCTTGTCGCTAAATCCTAGGCATATTCAGGAGTAAGCGGGGCTCGCCTCAGAGAGGCGATATGTTAATAGCTTGGAGTGTAAGCCCCAAGCAAAGAATAGGGTAAAATCCAAATTGGCGGGATTTTTATCTGAAAAATCATGACAATTTGAAAGCAAGAATTACCCTGTTTTTACATCGATTTCATGAAGAACGAAGCAATTATTTATAGATAACCACAAGCAAAATTATGTTTCTCAAAGACTTACATGATTTCTGAATATCCCAATCCTAAAATCCTTAAATCCTGCGCATCCTAGTTCAGACAAAAAGTGAGAAAAGCAGTCGGAAAAAGTAATTAGCCATACCCCCTACTCCTGCAGCCCCCAAATCCACTCTCCATTTCGATCAAAATACCCAATCATGTCTCCTTGCTCTACTCTAAAGATGCCTTCACCAGCATAGCTAATAAATTCATAATCCGGAGCCACTATAGTCTCGCCGCTCAAATTGCTTAAACCTGAGAATTCTTTGATGCGGACCTTGGCGTAGCCGTCTTCAAAGTTTTCAATCTTATCGTACTTAGGCGGTACGATCTCTATCCCTTTTTGATTAATGACGCCCCATAGTCCAGCCACCTTTACCACCGCGACACCGTGTCTAAAGCTGCCCGCACTGTCATAGAAGCCATCATATAGTTTTGCTTGCTCAGTGATGTAATAGTATCTGTACTTTTCATCTCTCACTAGACCCCGTCCGTCGTTGAAATCCATCAAGCGATTTAGTCCCGGCTTGATTAAGAACTCCCCTTGCTGATCTATCAATCCAGCTTTTCTATAGCCATTGTATACCACGGCTTTCCCATCTTGAAAATCCAAACACTTTGAAAATTCGAAAGGAATAGCCACCTCTCCAGCTTGATTGATGTATCCACATTTGCCATCCAATTGAACACTTGCCAAACCATTTGAAAAGTCTGATACTTTGGAATATACATTGTCGATTACCAACTTTCCTTTATTATCAATAAAGCCATAGTAATCGTTCAAGCGGACTGCCGCATAGCCTTCGCTGTAGTTTTGGATATCTCGATAAGAATTCGTTGTGAGTACCGCTCCCGTGCGATCTATTACTTCATACTTGATTCTATTGGCTTGACGTTTTGCGATAGCCAGACCATGTTTATTGAACTCAGATATTTTGACATACTTTGGTCTCAAAACGTAGTCCCCTTTAGTATTGATCAAACCATATTGGCCCCCTATCTTTACACTTGCTATGCCATTTTCAAAATCATCGACTACAGAAAACTTGGGCTCTATAATCACATTGCCTTCAACATCCATATAGCCTCTACCAGAGACTCCTCGATACCATACTAAGCCATCAGAATGATTTCCAAGATGACTGTACTCAAAAGGCAATTGCGTATCGCCTAGCTTATCTATTAGCCCCCACTTCGTGCCGAGCTTCACCGTGGCATAGCCTTTGGAAAAATTATTCACTTTAGTAAATCTACAAGGGATGACCTCGCGGCCATACTTATCTACAAATCCCCATTTGCTGCCCTTTCTTACCGCCAATCTATCCTCAACAAATTCACCCAGCTCATCATACAACAGATCTACAGTCACCTGCCCCAAGGTATCTATCAGCCCATAACGCTGACGATTCATAGAGATTTTCAAAATCTTATCTTCCGTATTGTCTAGAAAATCTATATTATCAGAGGCGCAAGGCATCAGCACTTTCCCATCCGTGCCCAGTACACCCCACTTGTCTGCCAGTCGGACGATGCCAATTTCACTTTTGAAATCCCTGGCAAAATCATACTGCGGCAAAACTATTTCGTTTCCTGAAGTATCGATATACCCCCAGCGGCATCCTTCGCATATCAAACTGCCATCATTGTACAAGTCTCTATCCGTTTGCGTATAGCTAAATAAAGCGATACTACTCTCCAACTTACGGCAGTAGTCTTCCAATGGCTCTAGCTTATCCATTTTGCCTTTAAGTTTTACTGACAACTTTCCTTTCTGGCTAAACCGGGCCATTCCGTCTTTGAAGTTTCCAATATAGGTCTGATTCTTTTTGACAATTTTTCCCTTCTCTGTGATGAGTCCTTGACGACCATCATTAAAGAGTATTCTCGCCACATTGGAACCTTGACTAAAATCTGTAAATCGAATATCTAATAGATTCACCAAGGTCGTCAACTTGCCTACCGTATTGTTCACCAAACCAAAATGGGCATAGGTGCGCATTTCTGTTTTATTGAATCGCTGATAAGCGGTCTTCTCAATGAAGACCATAGTGTAGTCATACTCCTCTTTTATCTTCACCCAGTTATACGTAGGTTCGATTTGGATGCCTCCGTCAGAAAGCCTTCTTAGACCCCATAGATCTAGTTTGGGTGCATAAAACCATTCAAAGTTTTCAAGTAAGTATCGATTAGGAGTATCTCCAAAGTTACCCCTACGTCTTCTATTCTGTAGATTATTCCCTCCTATCTTAATGGTAAAGTGTTTTTCGAGTTTACTCTCATCTACAATATTACCCTCTTCATCAAAAGCAAAGAGTTCCAGTGCTCCATTGGCAGAAGCACGAATCCTGTCCTCTTCAATGGTAATACTTTCAAATTTGGCCTCGATCAATTCCTCGCCTTTCATATTGATTACCGTCCAAAGGCCATCCTTTTTAGCAGGGCAGATATTATTCTTGCTCGGTGCGATGTATTCATATTCAAACGGAATGACAATTCCATCATTGCTGGAAACTACCCCCCAAGCGCCTTCATAATTGACTCTATACAAGTCTTTTGCATATGCATGTATCTCATGGTACTTGGCTTCTAATACCAAATTACCCTTATCTTCTATGAGACCCAGTCGACGTTGCTTTTTAGTTAGTATTTGTTTTTCATTAAAATCATAAAAACCAGAGTACTCATCTTTCGAAATAATCCGGCCAGCTTGGTCAGAATACAAAAATTTCAAATTCTTGCTGACCAATACCATGAACTGCTCATTGATCTTTTGGAAAGAATCAAAAGCGGCATCAAACACTTGCTGTCCATTACCATCTACCCCGCCCCATCTGCGGTTGTCCTTAAATAGAAAAAGATTATCGTGAATGATTTTCACCTCCTTGTATGATGGAGGTATCAATACCACCCCATCTGGAGACAACAATCCAATGCCCTCTTCTATCTGTGTTTCAAAATATCCATTGTCTAATAAACGCAAGCCTTCATAGGCAGCCTCTGTGATAATGGTCCCATCTTTCAAGGCAATCCCCCACTTATTATCCCTCAAAAAAGCTAAGTACATACCTTCCCAGACGTTTACCCTAGTGTATCCCTTTTGCAAGACAATTTCCTCATCCAAATTGATGACCATCCACTGCCCTTCATCCATGACTGCCACCAGGTCTTCATCCAAAACTTTGATGTCTTCATATCGCGGTCTGATAATCTCTTTTGCATCCTGGTCCAGCAAGCCTACCCCCCCTTGGCGCTGCATCACAGCATAACCAAAATGTTTGAATTCGCCGATGGCTTCGTAGATGGGCTCTATCACGATTTGACCTTCAGTGTTGATTAGGCCCCATTTTTTATCTTTTTTTACAGGAAACAACTGTTGGGCAGGCAGTAGGAAGGGTACTATGAGCAAACAAACAAACAGCAAAACTGCTTTTGTATCGTTTTTGAGTAAAACCGAGAAATCTATACTATGGGTATCGGTAGTCAAATTATAATTTTGGTTTAATAAAGATATTAGATTGCTCATGACTAGTGCGTACTTAATCAGAATGCAATTCTGGCTAAAAGTAACACCAATATAAATTTCTACATCTATTAAAATTGCATTATCCTTATCAAGTTAAGGAATTATATCAATTTATGCTTTAGTTGGCTAATTTTATTTGGCAACTTCATGCTTAGGCTCCTAGAGATAGTCTATTTGTTAATTCGCTTATATGTATTGGGAAGGTCGGTATGCCTTACTCGAAAAAACTGAAGATAGCTTGCCCATATCTCTTCTCTTTTACAAAGTTAGGCGCATGCTCAAAGTCATGTTTTTGATCATGTTCTACCACAAATAACCCTCCTTCTTTCAATAAGTCATGCTTGAAGATCTCACCAGGTAAGCTCGATAGATTAGGCAGCGGATACGGAGGCCCAGCGAATATATAATCGTACTGTATCCCACAATGCGCTATATACTTAAACACGTCCGAGCGTACAATCTTGATACAATCCTCAATATCCAGCTTAGCAGCAATTTCTTTTACAAACCTCAAGCAGGGTCCATGTTGATCTACATATGTAACATCTGTACAGCCTCTGGATATGCACTCATAACTATGACTGCCAGTCCCACCAAATAAGTCCAATATCGATGCTTCTGAAAAATCTAGGGTATGCGTCAGCACATTATACAAACCCTCCTTAGCAAAGTCAGTGGTTGGTCTAGTAGGCCACTTATCCGCTGGCGGATAGAATCGTCTACTTTTGAACTTACCGGCAATTACTCGCATAAGCGAATGCTTAAGAGATCATGATAATAGTGAAAGTTAGCATCCTGAAATGCAGGCCCATAGTGATAATAACTTGGCGAATGCAGGATATGGATATGGCGGATATACTTTTCTATTTTCTCGTAGAGAGAAGACTTCTTTTGTATCCTACCCGTCATCATGCTCGGGATACGCTCCGTATCCAATTCAAACTGATCATACACAAGCAGTACATTGTACAAGAAGTCTTGCTCCGTTGTGTACAGAAAAGTATTGGCAAACAATAATTTCTCCTGCTTATAAAGGAAAACTCCCATGATACTTGCGCCCACATGTACAAATACTTGATACCCTTTCTGGCTTTTGGCGTGCACGTAGGATTGCATTATTAGCGGGGCAATAATGTGCAAATGTTTTGCACCTGGAAAATAGCTCTTGGTAATATCCATGATGACCTTATCCACACTATACACGACATGCGATTCCAAGGGCGGTAAGCTACACACTGCTACCTCATCCTTTTTGCCAAGCCGAGTGACTTGATTGAGATAATCTTTTAACTGATGCTTAGAGTACACTTCATCTGGAACCATCACAAAGCGAGATCCAGCGTAACAAATAGAGACAGCAGCATACGGCAATTGAAGCATCTTTTCTTGCATCAAAATTTGCTTCAGAATTTCCTCTATGCTTTGAGTAAGACCACCATCTTCAGGCTTGTACGGAATCTTCCTCAGTACAAGCGCATTTGAGTCCTTATCTTCTATAAAATAAAAAAAACTGTCCATACCGATAAGCATGGACAGTTTGTATTCTATACTAAAATAGTTGTCAAATTTTGTATCAATGATATTAACAGAATGTGCTACCAATTTCCTGCTAGACTTGGTTTGCTCATGTCCCCAAATTTGATAAACTTGTTGGGATCATAAGTATCATCGTATCTTTTATATCTTGGATCAGCATACTTACCCATATATTTACTTCTATTTACTCCGACCTCAGTTACATATACTAGTGTAGCCTGATAAGTCAAGGTATCTGCTTGAATTTCAAAGGTCTCACCATTGGTATATGGAACCATTGGGAGAGAATCAAGATATACCCCTAACTTCAATATACTATCTTTAGCAGAAACAAAAGTAGTATCATATACGATTTCATCATCTGCATCCTTATCTCCAAGAATACTAATAATACTAAAATTCTCCGTTTCTAATACTTGCTGAAGGGTGTCAAAATTGTGGGCAAATTTGCCAGTAATGTCTCTGAAAGACTCTTGAGCTATTCTGACCTGATCTAATCTAGCCGTTACAGCGTCCTCCCGTATTTTACGTTCTGCCTGAAATTCGATAGGCTCTTTAATACTGTCTACAAGCAGGTAAGTTAAACCTGCAATAATGATAACTAAAAGAATGTTTATTCCGATCCTCATTGGTATGTATTTACGGTTTTGATGTGTGCAATAATAAGATATTTTTATATAATTCTATGCTATTTCAACACATAAATCAGCGATTTTTCTCAAAATAAGACGCCTTGGTCATTGATACTATGATGCAGTATTTTATACTTTTGGTGTATCAAATTCTACAAACCTTGAATAAACTGACTTTATTAGCGATTGAGTCCTCTTGCGATGATACCTCTGTAGCCATTCTACAAGACGGAAAAGTGCTTTCTAACTGTGTTGCTTCGCAAGATGCACACCGCTTATATGGTGGGGTGGTACCCGAGCTCGCCTCTCGAGCCCACCTCGAAAATATCATTCCCACTGTATTACTCGCTCTGGAGAAAGCAAGGGTAAGCAAGCAGGATCTTGATGCGGTAGCCGTGACTCGAGGCCCTGGTCTTTTAGGCTCCCTCATCGTAGGGGTCACTTTTGCGAAGTCCTTTGCACTCGCTTTGGACCTTCCTTTGATTGAGGTCAATCACATGCAAGCACACGTCTTAGCCCACTTTGCCGAAGCCCCCTATCCTAGATTTCCCTTTTTATGCCTGACCGTCTCAGGAGGACATACACAGATCGTCTTGATAAAGGACCACTTAGATATGGAGGTTTTGGGTAGCACTATTGATGACGCCGCAGGAGAGGCCTTTGACAAGACCGGCAAGATACTGGGTTTGGACTATCCAGCTGGACCTATCATAGATAAACTAGCCAAGCAAGGTCAAGCCCGTTACACTTTTACCAAGCCAAAGGTAGGCGAACTCGAATTTTCATTCAGCGGGCTCAAGACAAACATCCTCCAGTTTCTCAAAAAGGAGGTCAGCAAGAACCCCGACTTTGTCAAGGAAAACGTGGAAGACATCTGCGCTTCTGTTCAGCAGACCATAGTCGACATCCTCATGGAGAAGTTGGAGATTGCCGCGCGTAAGCACAACATTACTGAGGTGGCCATCGCAGGGGGCGTTTCGGCCAATTCTGGTCTCCGCTCCGCACTCGAGACGAGAGGCGCGGCTCTAGGTTGGAACACGTATATCCCCGCTTTCCAATTTTGCACAGACAATGCTGGCATGATCGCCGTAGCCGCCAAGTACAAATACGAGAAAGGTGAATTTTCTGATCAAAGCATGAAGCCGATTACACGTTGGGCTTTTTAAGATTATTTTGGACGTCGCCCGAAGAAAAATCGGGCCGGGCTATTCTGGGGTGCGCTCCGCTCCCGTCCTTCGGACACCTCCTCCTATCGTCGTCAGTCCCTCTCTATCCCTGACGCGTTTAGTAGATTCTACATGTAGAGATTGTCTATTTTGTTGGATGATACTTTTATTTTTTTGGCCTAGTGCTGTGCAGTGGTCGTGTGATAACACGAGTCTGAAAGACCGAGCCGAATGGCGAGTCACGGAACATAACGACCGAGCAGTGCATCCCCTTGCTATTTTCAACAAGGGGATGCACTGCTCGGTAGGCCCCAAAGTAAACTAAAAAAATATCACCTAGTATCCTCTGCTTATAGCATTTGTAGCCTTCTCGAAAAATTGCTAAATTGAGACATGAGTGATGAGGTAATCAGTAAACTTATTCCTACTACAGTGCTGCTTGTGCTGGGTATCGTCGAGGCATTTGGTGGTCTATATTTTGATGACAAGAGGACGAAAAATGATTTTTCGATAGAGCTGATTAGTTTGGTGACGCTTCCCGTCTTGATTCAACCTGCGATTTTACTTTTTGTTTTTTGGCTTGGCGCTACCTGGTTTGGCCCCTATGATAATAGCCTCGCTGGATTAGCGATTGGGTGGCAAGTGCTGGCTTTTCTCCTCCTCGATGACATGATGCAATATTGGTGGCATAGGTTGTCGCACGTGAGTCCGATGATGTGGAAGTTGCATAGACCGCATCATGTGGTAGAGGAAATGGGGGTGCTCGTGACGTATCGAAATGCAATATTATATTATGCTTTGATGCCAGGAATTTGGTTTTCCGCAGTGCTTATATTTCTAGGAATGGGCTACGTTTACTTGTTTTATCTGCCCATAAAACTGACGGTCATCCTATTGGCTCATAGTGAAACAAAATGGGACAGATTTTTATATAAGCACAAAGTACTGCACCCGCTTGCGTGGATCATAGAGCGCACCATATCGACACCAAGCACGCACTTTGCGCATCACGGTTTGACTGCGGAAGATGGGGTCTCTCACCCAAATGGAAACTTTGGCAATCTACTTTTTGTCTGGGATATCCTCTTCGGTACCGCCAAAATCACTCGTCAGTATCCCAGCAAATTTGGCGCCTGGAATAGGATCAACGAACCCTGGTATGTGCAGCTGATGTTTCCTTTCATCAGATCAAAGGATGAAAGAAGCGAACTGCATTCTCTGCGGACTAATAATGATTACGATCCATCTAAAACTTATAAGGAGTACACAAAATAACAGTGTCCAAAATATTTTCACTTTATAGAAGCTTGTAAAGTGGAGATGTCTCCGTACATTTGCGCGATGGAAGAGCAGGTCGATTCATTGCAGGACATACAATGCGTAATTTTTGATATGGATGGAGTCATTATTGATTCTGAATGTATACACAAGAAAGCGTACTATGATACATTTCGATCTCTAGGGCTGGATGTACCGGAGGCGCTCTACAAAACCACTACTGGATCCTCTACACTCAACGCTTTTCAAAAAATAGTTGCGCACTACAATTTGACAGAATCGCCAGAAGAATTGGTGTCTAGAAAACGAAAGTTTTTTATCGATTACTTTCATAATGATCCCAGCCTAAAGCTAGTCGAAGGCGTAGAAGACATTATCAAATACTTTCATAAAAAAGGGAAAACGCTCGTACTTGCTTCCTCTGCATCTATGCCAAATATAGATCGCGTATTTGATCGCTTTGATTTGAATCCTTACTTCAGCGCCAAGATAAGTGGTGCCGACTTGAAGGAGTCTAAACCGCATCCAGAGATTTTTGAAAAGGCAGCCTCACTAGGCAATGCTGCAAGAAAAAATTGCATTGTCATCGAAGATTCTGATAACGGAATCACCGCTGCGAATAAAGCGGGTATCTTTGTATTTGGCTACGCCAACCCAATGTGCAACGACCAGACTTTACAAAATGCCAATCTGGTCATCAACGAATTTAGCGAGATGAAGGAATTCATCTAGAGGATGCTGCTAGACCTAGGCATTCAAATATTTCAGCCTAGGTTTTGACCTTCAAATGAGCTAACAGATAAAATAACTACGCTTCGCCTAATTACCTTTCGCAACCATGCCTAAATCTTCTTTGTCTGCATGCTCGAAGGGAATGTCCACTCCTACTCCTGCCCCCAAGTCTATGGTGAGATGCCCAACGATCTTATAATCAATAACTTTGGGACTGAACAAATCCTGCAATTTTAGATCCTTGAAAACATCTTTGAGAGATACAGAGCAAATGATAGGCAATACAAAGTCCGCATTGGCAGGCATCTTGGAGCTTACTTCTTGGTCTACATGCGTCGCTTTTTTACCATTCACAAAAACATCAAAGTCTAAGGCCTTTATCTGTGCCCCCACTGAATTGGGATTGTGAAAAACAGCATCTGCATCCAACTTGACAGAATAAGGCTTCTTCAAGGTTATGGAATTAAATTTTATATTTTCTAATGTTTTGAAAACAGGTTGCTGCGGGGAAGAACAAGCGCCTAGCGTCAAAAGGATTAAAGCAAATAAAGCATATCTCATGTGTACCGTATTTGCTACAAATGTAAGTAAGTGATAATGGAATATCAAACCAAAATTATATTTCCAATTCAGATACATACAAGATGCGCTGTTCCCTCAAAATATTTTACCTTTAATTTTTTGAAAAAAAGTAGCATATGGAAAAGACAGTATCAGAAGCTATTGCTTATAGAAGATCAGTAAGAATATACAAAGAGGAAGCCATAGATCCTGCCAAAGTAAAGGAGTGTTTGCTAAATGCTTCCTTGGCACCCAATAGTAGCAATCTCCAGTTGTGGAATTTTTATCACATCACAGATAAAGAAACCCTGAAGAAAATGACAGAGGCATGCTTAGGACAAAATGCCGCTAAGACTGCTCAACAATTGGTAGTTATCGTGGCGCGAAAAGACCTATGGCGTCAGCGGGCAGCGGCCAATCTGGAGTACATAAAGAACAACACAAACACGTTTAATATGTCTGAAAGTGAACTGAAAGGTTTCAAAATGGCACAGACGTATTATGGCAAATTGATACCCGCTATCTACACAGATTTTTTAGGCATATTGGGTATGATCAAGTATTTGATTTTTCAGGTAGTAGGTTTATTCAAACCCACCTATAGACAAGCTCGCCTCAGCGATACGCGTATAGTGGCGCATAAAAGTGCCGCTTTAGCTGCGCAAAACTTCATGATCAGTATGGCCGCTATCGGCTATGATACCTGCCCTATGGAGGGGAGTGATACCTTGCGGGTCAAAAAAATATTGGGATTGCCAAGAGGTGCTGAAATAAATATGGTAATCGGCTGTGGCATCAGAGATGATAAGGGAGTGTACGGAGAACGATTTAGAGTCCCTTTTGAAGAGGTGTATACGGAGGTGTAGATAGTCTTCTATTTATAATAGGATCCAATACTGCATCGAACCAATCATTCTCCTACATCGATAAAATAGGGCCAATCATCGAAATAAGGTAGCATAATCCAACAATAAACATTAGTTTAGTGTTAACGTAATACTTATAAAAGCTTGATTATGAAAGACAAAATAAAAGACAAGATTTTAGGTGGACTAAAGGATTCTATACTTGGGAAAAATTCAGCCCCACAAGGAAATAATAAGAATGACTTGGCGGATGGCATTATCCGCAACCATACCATATGGTCTATGGGCGCGGGATTTATTCCGATTCTGATAGCCGATATTTTTGCCGTCTCTGCATTGCAGTTAGATATGATTCGTCAGCTATGCAAGGTATATGATATAGACTATGAAGAGACGAGAGGAAAAGCAATTGTTACCTCACTGACTGGTGCGACCATAGCTCGTCTTGGTGCACGCTCGGTGATTAAATTAATACCAGGTTTAGGATCTATTATTGGCGGCGTTACCGTTTCTATTTTTGCAGGTGCTTCTACCTACGCATTAGGAGAGGTATTCAAATCCCACTTTGCCTCTGGAGGCACTATTCTAGATTTCGACCCAGAGCGAGTAAAGAAATTCTACAAAGAGAAATTTGAAAAAGGCAAAGACATTGCTAAGGAATGGAAAGAGGAAGCCAAGGATGTAGCTGAGGATTTAGCAGCCAAGGGGTCCATCGTAGTAGATGATTTTGTAGACCATACCGCAGATCTAATCTCTGATGATGAAAACGAGGCCATAGAAATAGAGGACGAAAAGGATGTCCCCTCCTCTAGCAAAGTAAGCTCTGCCACAGAGTTTGTGAAGAAAGCTTTCGAAGATGACCCCTTATCGAAATTGAAAGAACTAGGCGAACTAAAATCCTCTGGCGTCATCACCGAAGAAGAATTTGAAAGAATGAAAAAGAAAATCATCGATGATTTTTAATAGGATGTAAATCCAATAATTGTTTTTAGTTAGGAAAGCAGTCTCATTTTTTGAGGCTGCTTTTTTTGTTTCTTTTTCTTGAGTTTGACACTTTATATGCTTCAAGTCCTCTCAATGCCCTATAAACATTGCTAAGTTGTATGAATATTTTCAAATATGTAGTGAGCCGATTTTTTTAAACACTGCATAACTTGGCGGAAATTACTTATAGCTTTGTA
>CAKZVJ010000137.1 GCA_937923345.1 uncultured Saprospiraceae bacterium | reverse complement strand
GTAGCCCGTAGGGGAATCGAACCCCTGTTTCCAGGATGAAAACCTGGCGTCCTAACCCCTAGACGAACGGGCCAAAATCAAAGCATACTAAGATGCTCGTTTTTTTGGAGATGCAAATATATTGCCTATAATTGAAAATAGAAAGGTAAAGCGCAAAAAAGATTTAAAAAAATGAAATAGTGCTTACGTAAAAGCTGATAATCCACAAAAACAACGTACATTCGCACGAATTTTAAAATAAAAAACGAATTTATCATGGCAAAAAGAATCGCAATTAATGGTTTCGGGAGAATAGGAAGACTTACCTTCAGAAACTTACTCAATAAGAGAGGAATTGAGATCGTAGCTATCAACGATCTAACAGATAACAAAACACTAGCGCACCTTTTAAAATACGATACTGCTCATGGACAATTCGAGGGTACGGTAAAACATGATGAAAACACACTAATAGTAAACAGAAAGAAAATTCACGCTTTCTCTCAAAAGGATCCATCTAAATTGCCCTGGAAAAAACTAAAAGTCGATGTTGTACTTGAATGTACTGGCTTTTTTAGGACTAAAGCAAAAGCGGATTTGCACCGTAAAGCTGGGGCTAAGAGTGTAGTGATTTCTGCTCCAGCAAAAAGCGACGATGTACAAACTATTGTACTTGGTGTAAATGATGAAGAATTGAACGCTAGAGAAAATATTTTCTCCAATGCATCTTGTACTACCAACTGCTTGGCCCCTTTAGTGAAGGTATTAGAAGATAACTGGGGAGTTGAAGTCGGATCAATGACAACTACTCATGCCTATACAGGGGATCAAAGAATACAAGATGCGCCACACTCTGATTTGAGAAGATCTCGTGCTGCTGCTTGCAATATTGTTCCAACTACGACAGGAGCTGCTAAAGCAGTAGGAAAAGTCGTACCAAGCATATCTGGCAAATTAAGCGCAATGGCTCTAAGGGTACCCGTAATTACGGGTTCTTTAGTAGAGTTAAACGTTGTACTTAAAAAGGAAACTACCGCGGAAAAGGTAAATGCTAAGTTTAAACAGATGTCTAAAAAAAGCATGAAAGGCATCTTGGAGTACTGCGAAGACCCTGTGGTATCTAGTGATATCGTTCGCAATCCTCACTCTTCTATTTTTGATTCTCTATTGACAAGTGTCAATGGAAACATGCTTAAGGTGGTTAGCTGGTATGATAATGAAGCAGGCTACTCCGCTAGACTTGCTGATCTTTGCGTATTAGTAGCTAAGAAAAAGCCTAGCAAAACTACTAGAAAAAAAGCGACAGCAAAAAAGGCGACAGCAAAAAAAACTACTGCTAAACCTAAAACGGCAAAAAAGAAAGCCACGACTAAAGGTAAAACTACTGCTAAAAAGGCAGTGGAAAGACCGGCTAAAAAGGCAGTGGGAAGACCGGCTAAAAAGGCAGTGGGAAGACCGGCTAAAAAATCAGTAGGCAGACCAGCTAAAAAAGCTGCAGCCAAAAAAAGAGTAGGTAGACCGGCTAAAAATACTGGAACTAAGAAAAGAGTAGGCAGACCTGCTAAAAATACGAGTACTAAGAAAAGAGTAGGCAGGCCAGCTAAAAATACGGCAGCTAAAAAAAGAGTGGGAAGACCGGCAAAAAGACGTGTAGGTAGACCAGCTAAAGTAAAAAAGTAATACTTTATAATACTTTTTCAATATTTTAAAATACATTGGGAGCATTCTCGGATTCTATTTAATTCGAGAATGCTTTTTTTATCCCTGTTAAACAGATAAGTATGAATTTTTCTAATAGCAAAGTACTGATTCGTGTCGATTTTAATGTACCTCTCGATGGTGCTAATAAGATCACTGATGACACAAGAATAGAAGCCGCCATCCCTACCTTAAAGCAGCTCCTAGAAAAAAATAATGCCCTTATTATCATGTCCCATCTCGGAAGGCCACAAAAGAAAAAGAATGAGGACGGTAGCATCAATGTAAAGAAATTTACACTACAGCACGTAGTATCTCGATTGGCTACCCTACTCGGTACTCCAGTCCATTTTGCTACAGACACTGTTGGAGAAGATGCTACACAAAAAGCTGACGCACTCCAAGCTGGAGAAGTGTTACTGCTAGAAAATACACGATTCCATTCAGAAGAAGCTGCTGGAGATGAAGCCTTTGCAAAGCAGCTAGCCAAGATGGGGGACGTTTATGTAAATGATGCTTTCGGAACTGCGCACAGAGCTCATGCTTCAACTGCCACCATCGCACAATTTTTTCCAAAAGATAAAAAGGCATTTGGTCTTTTAATGAAAAGAGAGCTTGAAAATGCAGAAAAAGTTGTCAAAAACCCTTCTCGCCCATTCACTGCTATCGTAGGAGGTGCAAAGGTTTCTGATAAAATAATGCTTATCAAACAACTTCTTGAAAAAGTAGATAATATCATCATCGGTGGAGGCATGGCCTACACTTTCATGAAGGCTAAAGGAGGGACTATTGGAACATCCTTGGTAGAACTGGACAAAATCGTACTGGCTAATGAACTAGTAGAATTAGCTAAAGAGAAAGATGTCAACCTATACCTTCCAGAAGATTCTATCATTGCAGACTCGTTCAATAAAGAGGCCAATACTAAAACCAATAACAGTGACGCTATTGAAGAAGGATGGATGGGCTTAGATATAGGCGAAAAAGCAAGAAATGAGTTTGCTTCTGTTATCGAATCCTCCAAAACAATTTTGTGGAATGGGCCTATGGGCGTTTTCGAAATGGAACCCTTCGCAGGAGGAACTCGTGCCGTTGCACATGCGGTAGCCTTTGCTACTTCACAAGGTGCTTTTTCCTTGATTGGAGGTGGAGATTCAGTAGCTGCTATCAATCAAAGTGGCCTAGAAGAACAGGTTAGCTTTATCTCTACAGGCGGCGGGGCTATGCTTGAATACCTCGAAGGCAAAGAACTTCCAGGAGTAGCGGGTATCACAAAAGAGTAAAGCAATAGTTTTGGAAAAATTCAAACTAAAAAAATTAGATCTTGCTGATGCTTTGATTTTTTCAATGCATGCAAACAATCGAAACATATGGCGCAACCTTACCGATCGTTTCCCGCACCCTTACACTGAGGAGAATGCGCGTGATTTTATTAAGCTAACCCTTGAAGCAGAGCCTACTCAAATCTTCGGAATCTACGTAGATACTGAACCTATTGGAGCAATAGGACTGCATCCGCTAGAGGATGTATTTAGCAAAAATATTGAGCTAGGATATTGGATTGCAGAACCTTATTGGGGCAAAGGCATTATGTCATCTGCTATCGCTCAAATGATCGCATACGGCTTTGAGAAATTCGACATTAATAGAATATTTGCTAGACCTTTCGGTAGAAATATAGGCTCTATCAGAACCTTAGAAAAAAATGGCTTTGTCTTGGAGGCTACGCTTAAAAATACAATTTTCAAAGATGGAAAATATGAACATGAATTGATCTATGCTATTAGAAAATCAAGCTAACTTACTACAAGATTTGCATTAAGCTTTTTATACATATGTTGGTTTTACTTTATTGTATCCAATTTAGTCAATAAAAAAGATGCCCAATTGCAACGGATTTAGTATCTTGACTATCTAGAAGATATACCCCACCTACTTTCTAACGAATTACCTCCCAATATACTCATTAATTGCCGATTACTAATTAAGTGTAGCCAATCTTGGCATCATATTATCAGTACTCTATATTGGTAGTTTTAAATTTTAGTATAGCTAATTATTATGAAAAATCTTGGATTTTTATTTGTTTGCATTCTCACCTTTTCATTTTACAATTGTGAATCTGACGATAATTTTGTTGATCAGATGGAGGAAAGACAAACTACATTTGGCATTTTTGAAGCCAATGAAAATAGCAATGAAATTATTATAGAAGGATCAATAACAGAAAGTACCTCTGCTGACTTGAATGAACTGCTGACAGAATATCCAAATACTAATTTGGTTATTATGAAAGATGTGGATGATGCTACTTCAAGTGAGGCTGCTTTTACAGCTGGATTGGTTATGCGTGATGCCCAACTAGATGTTCACGTTTCCGACAATAGCACACTTACTCGCGGGGCTATTGATTTTATGCTAGGCGGTGTGAATCGAACAAAGGGTGACAATACTCAATTTGGTGTCGGAGCTTGGAGAAATCAACAGGGCGAGGTAGCCACTGACTTCCCTTTTGGACACGAAGCGCATCTACCTTGGATCAACTATTATCAACAAGTTGGCTTTCAATTTCAACTGGCTACTGACTTTTATAATTTTTCAATTTCGGCTGCTGAACCAGATGAAGTATTATTTCTGACTGAAGATCAGATTCAAACTTTCAATCTTATAAACTAATCCGATCATAATTATTTTTGTAGTAAAAAGATAATCCTCATATTGTGGTAAATCAGAAAGCACCACGAAGCATGGATCTAGTACAAAGCCTCATTGATCATCTTACTTTAAATCGGATTGATAGCAATATTTTTCAAGGCACTTCAAAAGAAGTCAGCTCCACTCGGGTGTTTGGCGGACAGGTTCTTGCTCAAGCACTACATGCCGTTTCAAACACAGTAGATCAAGATAGAACGATACATTCCATGCATGCCTATTTTATTTTACCTGGCAATACTGCTGATAAGATAACTTATATCGTTGATCGCACTAGAGATGGTGGCTCGTTCACTACTCGAAGAGTTCGCGGCATCCAATATGGAAAAGACATTTTTATTATGGCGGCTTCTTTTCAAAAAGATCAGCCTGGACTAGATCATCAAATCGACATGCCTAAGGTACCATTTCCAGAGGAGTTAGATACGGATCAGGAGCTCGCGGCAAAGGTGGGAGATTTAATTTCTGATAAATTTAAAGAAATGATTAGAGTCCGCCCTATCGAATTCAAACCTGTAGAAATGCCTGATATTTTCACTCCCATCAAGAGCAAACCTTTTCAACATGTTTGGCTCCGCGCTAAGGGTACCTTACCCGATGACCCCCGTATTCATCAACAAGTACTTGCATATGCATCTGACTACAATCTACTGACTACAGCGATGCGTCCTCACAAAGTCACCCTCAAAGATGTGCAACTCGCTAGCCTAGATCATGCAATGTGGTTCCATAGACCATTCCGAGCTGATGATTGGCTACTCTATGCTTTGGACTCACCAAGTACCAGCAATAGCCGTGGCTTTACACGAGGAAACATTTTTGACCAGACAGGGCACCTAGTAGCATCTGTAGTGCAGGAAGGACTTGTTAGAAAAACTAGTTAATATATAGTTGTGTCTTTGCATTTTGATTCTATTGCAATTTTTTAACTTGATGCGATTTCACAATAGACCTAAACTTATAGGTTTTACTTTTTTGGGCGAGCCCTCCCTTAACCTCAAAGCCTGCACAGAGGGCCAGGCTATACAGGACGCCGCGTTCGCTTTGGTACTGGTCTTCATATCTTCCTACAGTCAGATATGAAGCCTGCGCACATCCAGCTAAAAAGCTGGATTCCTTACTATCCTTCTCGCAAAAGAAAAGACTACTAATTGAATTAGGAGCCTTTTTTATACGTTTGCTTTTTCTTCTTTTTATGAAAGTTCGGCAATTATCAAAATACCATAAACCAAAGATAATGAAGTAGCTGATTTTATAGATTGGTCTACTTTTATTTTGAATGCTATTTGTCTACGATTTAAAAATCACAACCGTACCATTAATTATTTCGGGATATTCAGAAGTTAGAAAAGAACCCCCAGAGGGGGTGACCTTATTAAAGCCCAGGGTGGCAACCCTGGGTATTAGCGTAGCAGGAACCAATTTGGCGTGATTTTCTTTTAAAAATCATGACAAATTGAGTTTGAGAATCACCCCGTTTTTAGAGCAATAGTATTAAAAATGGTGTGATCATTTATAGATCTTAAGATGTAGAAGGTTTAACCTCAACAAAATATGATATTTCTGAACATTCCTATTTCATCGGCTTAAAAATAACTCTTCTATTTTTTGGATGAGTAGCTGGTAGACCTTGCAAAGGTTTAGACTTTCCGAACCCTATTGCTTTCAGTCTATCACCACTTACTCCTTTTGAAATCAAATAGGCTTTACAAGCATTGGCTCTTCGCTGTGATAGGTCTTGATGATTACTTCCTGTGGCATCTGTATGACCTTCAATCATTAAGTTTATACCACTTTTCATTAGGAGGATTTCAGCTAAGCGATTCATATCTGCCTTAGACTTCATCTTCAGCTCGGCTTTTCCAGATGCAAATTGTACAGACTCTCTTAAATCATCCAAAAATGTTAAATCCTGTTGTGTCAACGGAGGGCATCCATAGGTAGCCTTTTTTCCTTTTACTTTTGGACATTTATCATTTTTATCCCAGACGCCATCTCCATCTATATCAGAAGGACAACCATTATTCGCTATGACCCCTGCTAGGTTAGGGCACTTATCATCAATGTCCAGAATACCATCATTGTCTGTATCTGGCTCTTCGATTATCTCTGCCACTGGCGGCACAAGATTTAGATTGGGTTTTTCTCTACCCATTAGCATATACCAAAATAACCATATGAAAAGTAAAATAACCACAATGGCTATCAAAAAATCATCCCTCTCTTTTTTGTTTGGAAACCCAAGTAAATAATTACTCATAAGGTGCTTGTTCTTTTTGTTTAGTATAGTAAGTTCGTCATCTATTAAGACGCTCAATACAAGTGGAAGTAACCAAGAAAAGGCGCCAATGCCGGATATTATTTGGCCCTCACTTGCATATCACAAACCCAAAAATAACACATTATTTATTTTATTAATGTAAAATCGCCTTTTATCAGAGATTCTTGGCCATCTCTAAATTGAAGGATAATTTCATACACATATATACCAGGCTGGGCAGCTTCCCCCCTAAAGGTTCCATCCCATCCTATTTGGAGGCTATTTGGAGTGCCATTTTCAATGCTATGCATTTGTACTCCCCATCGGTCATAGATTGTATAACTTGTGATCTGAGCAATGTCGCCAATTTCAGTAAGTGGCAAAATGATATCATTTATTCCGTCCGAATTGGGTGTAAAAGCGTTTGGCATGTAAAAGTTTCTGCAGTCCTCGCTATTTATCAATATTTCATCCATTGAAAATCCACATTCATTTTCTATTTGGACAGAATAAAGCCCTGCTCTATTTATCACCAAACTATCAGTACTACTTCCGTCATTCCACAAAAAGTTCAATCCGACTTCATCAACGACTGGGCGCAACACAAATCCATTGCTTCTTAGACAAATTGTAGTATCGTTGCCTAATTGCAAATCAGGATTTTCATCTTTGAAGGTAAGCCTTACCCAATCTTCGGCTTTGCAAACATCATCAATAGTGACCGTTACATCATATCGTCCTGTTCGGTTAAAAGTTTCTACTGGCCCTGACTGCCCAGTAGACCACATATAGTTAGTTGCATTATAAATGGTATCTAAGGTGGCATCAATGGTAAATATTTCAGGAAGACATAAGATGGTATCTTTTAATAGAAAATCTAGTGGACCTATATTTTCATCAACCTCAATTTCTACTTCATAATTCAGCACCTCATTACAATATCCAGTTTCTACATCGAGTGTATAGCTCACATCAGATATTGGGGAAGCTATTGGATTAGCAGAGATTGGATTATTTAAGCCTTCCGGAGGAGTCCAATTATACCTTTCACCACCACGAATGGAGACTATCTGCGTTTGGCCACCTTGACACAATACAACATCTTCTAACCTATTATTAAATGTATTTATCACTACACAAACTTCTTGCTGATTTTGGGCAAGATGCGAACTTGCTGAGAAACCATAAAATACCTCAGGATTACCTCCAAATACATCTTCAATCAAATCTATCTGATAGTTAATTTTTTCTTCACAATTAAAGAATACAGCCAACGTATTTGTGAGTGGCTGCCAATCAATTTTGACATTATACCAGTTGCCATCTTCTATATTCCCATCAGAATTTGCAATTATAGGACCTTGTAAATTATTGATGCTAGCATGATCAAAATCAAAATCACGAATCAAAGCTATATGATCAAAATTAGGATCGTTATGTAAGCCTACAGAATCTATATTTTGATAAGTATCAAACTCCACAGCAATGGAAGGTCCTGATATTCCTAATCCAAAACTTGGAATGTTCGAAATTATTTCTTGATTACCTGTCTGCAAAAAAAATGCAATGCCTTCTCCCCCATCATTATTATTCCCAAAAAACAACTCTGTGTATAAGGTAAAAGGAACTGACAAATCAATACTACTACTAGAAATGATTTTACCATTAGTTTGCAATGAATCTGTAGTTAATTGAAAACAATCAAACTCAATTTTTTCTGAAGAGCCTTGGACTTGAAATTGAGCCGACGTCTCAAAGGAAAAAAACAATCCAAAAAGGATGAATAAAATTTTATATAATTTCACTTTTAAGTTCTATTATCTTCATTAATATTTGATACCCGAAACACCACCTCAGACATTCAATTATGCCTTTACAAGTCGCTAAATTAAATCGACAGACCAGAGCTCTAAAAAAGATTCAATAAGCACACCAAATTGCCTTGAAAATTGATTTGCATAGCTAGTCACTCAGAATACAGCAAAAGTAGTATATTACTCACTTTTACATCAAGTTATATTAGATGGCTGAAATAAAGACAATTGTATTTGATTTGGGAGGAGTCCTTATTGATTGGAACCCTAAATATGTATATCGAACAATATTTGATAGTGAAGAAAAAGTGGATTGGTTTGTCACAAATATTTGTTCACTAGAATGGAATGAAGAACAAGATGGTGGAAGGCTGATAGCTGAAGCCAATAAGATTTTGATTGCCAAACATCCCGAATATGAAAAGGAAATCTTTGCCTATTACGATCGATGGGAAGAGATGCTGAATGGTTCTAATCCCGAAGTTGTTGACATCTTAAAATCCCTGAGAGATAATCCAAAATATAGAATCTATGCATTGACAAATTGGTCAGCAGAAACATTTCCCAAAGCACTCGAACAATTTGAATTTTTGAAATGGTTTGAGGGAATTGTGGTATCCGGAAAAGAACATTTAAAGAAACCAGACCCTGCAATTTACGACCTACTTGTTCGCAGATATCAAATAAATACTGAAAGTGCTGTGTTTATTGATGATAACCAGCGCAATGTCGATGCATCCAACAAGTTTGGATTACCAGCCATAAGATTTGAAAATGCAGTAAAACTAAAGGCAGATTTAGAAAAGCTGGGGGTAAAAATATAGTTAGTCTATTTCACAACAGGCTTCTCTGTTTCTAGACGTTTTGCCTTTTCCCATACTACAGATTGGCTACCTTTTATGAATCTAAAAAAGCCCATATATACTGAATAGTTCATAACACAGAAATAATAAGGTATGAAAAAAATCTTAAATTTAAGCTTCTGTTTTTCAAGCAAATAGCCAACAATTGCAGCCAAGTAAAATACAATTTGCCCTATCATTGTTAGGACAAAGAACATACTTCCACTAAGGGCTAAAGGGATATTGCTAAGTAATAACACAATCAATGCTAGTGGCGTCAAAGTCCATCTCAAAACTCTATGAGAGATATATTGAAAAGACAAAATCCCATATTTAAAGAAGTTAAGTAAAGGTGTTAACCTAGAGATTGCTTGTAAGCCACCTGCTGAGATTCTAATTTTCCTTTTTAACTCTTCTCCTACAGAAGCAGAAGCACTTTCCACTGCATAAGCTCCATCCTCGTAACGAACGACGTATCCTTGCATTGCAATTTTTAACGTCATAAAGAAATCCTCTATAACAGTATCTTTTGGTACTGCCTGATACAAATTTGTCCTCAAAGAGAATAACTCTCCCGCTGCACCTACCACACTGTATAGTTCAGAATCCCACCTTTTAAGTGTGGATTCATATTTCCAATAAAACCCTTCACCAGCCGAATTTGCAGAGTCTTCGGCTTCCATACTGACTCTTTTTTCTCCAGCTACAGCACCAACTTTGGGGTTTGCATAATGAGAAACAATCTTTCGGATGGCCATCTTATTAACAAATGTATTTGCATCAGTATATATAGTAATCGGAGTATCAACAAACTCCATTATTCTTTCCACAGCAGCTATCTTCCCCTTTCTTTCATCGCTATGATACAAGCTCCAATTTACTCCATCTTCAAAAGGAAAATCTTCAACTCTTTGAGGGGTATCATCACTTGATCCATCTGTAACAAATAAAAACTCAATCCTGTCTTTGGGATAATCAAATTCTAAGCAATTTTTTATCTTATCTTCTATCCAATCTTCTTCATTATATGCCGCAACGACAAATGTAACATTTGGCAAATCGGCCTCTTCAAACCCTTGCATATGTACCTCACCCTTGAATAATCGCTTGATTTTCAACAAAATAAACAGTAAGATACCATACCCTATGTAAGTATAAAGCACGATAAACAAGGAAAAAAAGAAAAGTACTTTCAAAGTGACTTAGTTATATAAAAGGTTGTCTAAAAAATTGAACTATTATCATTTAATGACAATAGAAGTGCCAAATTAAAGAATTTGGTACACACAAATGTAAAGCTGATTTTTGCTACAGAGATAATTCCATGAATAGAAGAAGTAGATTTAACGAAATAAATAATATTTAAACTATTGTCGAAAGGCTATTATTCTTATATTTGTAATACTGAAGAGAGTAAATATTGACCACAGCAAGGAAACTATTTTGCTCAAAGAGTAGTTAAAATTTTATAGAGAAGCGTCCCTTGAATATTATCATCCTTTAAACCTACTATATTCCTCTGTTGGAATCCAGGACCTTCCCAATTTAATGCAAAAGCTCTATTTTATCTATGTCACACAATGACAATGATTTAGTAGATACTTAACTAAGTAGTTAATAGCTTGTGCTTTATAAGTTATTAACAAAACTTGTTGTCCGTGAAAAAAACAATATTAATAGTTGATGATCATGATAGTGTACGCCTCATCTTAGGCAACATTTTGGTTAAGAGCTATAATGTTGTCACCAAAAGTGACGGTATAGAAGCTTTCGGTTGGTTACATTTAGGTAATGAGCCTGATCTAATTATATTAGATATGGTGATGCCTAGATTACACGGAATGACATTTCTTAGTAACATCAAATCCAGCGGTCTATTTTCACATATACCTGTCGTGGTACTAACTGGAAATGAAAATGAAGAATTTGAAAATCAAGTTCGACAAATGGGAGCAGATGGTTTTATAAGAAAGCCATTTAAACCTGATAATTTGAGAGAAACGATTGCCAATACACTGCGAATTTCGCAACCTGTTTAATGTAATCGAATAAATAGTGTTATGGATATTTTAACTCCTTCACTTCCCAAAGTTGGGAGAATCAATACTAAAGAAATCCTGGTAGTAGGATTCGAGGATGATGCGTTTGCTGTATTGAGCAAGCACAAAAATGGTTCTCGTAATTACCATCTTACTAGGATAAATTCTTCTTTTCACGCTTTTAGAAAGTTAAGTGAGAGTCTAAAGAATGATATCCCTAGTGAACAGCCACAGGCTATTCTATGTGATATTGACTTTCTTAGAGAAGACTTCTTTAACCTTTTAAAGAAAATCCGTACCGATAAGCTAACCAATAACATTCCTTTCATCACGCTTTCATCTAGAAATGCCAAGCTATCTATTAAAGAAGCTGCACTACACGGTATTGATGACCACTTTTCTCTTATGAACCTAAAGTGGAGCACCATTACAAAGAGAATTGAATTTTTATGTCAATTCAAGCAAGAGATTTCTATTGAGGCTACTCAGGTTGCAGAGCCTTTTATGCCTTATAGTATACCATTCAAGAAACGTCTTTTTGACATTGCTTTTGCATGCTGTGTTATTGTAGCCCTAAGTCCATTACTAATTTTAGTGGCTATTGCAGTAAAGCTAGAATCAAAAGGAGGGATATTTTATTTATCGAAAAGAGCTGGTTCTGGTTACAAAACCTTTGATTTTATCAAATTCAGATCAATGGGTGTAAATGCAGACGCTAAGCTTGTTGAGCTTGCCCATCTGAATCAATACGACGGATCAGTAAAAACAGCAGCTCCTACTTTTGTTAAGTTACAAAATGACCCAAGAGTCACTAGAGTTGGAAAACTAATAAGAAAAACTAGTATCGATGAGTTACCACAATTATTCAATGTCTTGAAAGGAGACATGTCTATTGTAGGCAACAGACCACTCCCTCTGTATGAAGCTGAACAATTAACTAAAGATCAGTGGATTACGAGATTTCATGCACCAGCGGGGCTTACAGGTCTTTGGCAAATTTCAAAAAGAGGCAAAAAAGATATGTCTTCTGAGGAAAGAATTATGTTAGACATTGACTATGCCAAAAAGTATTCTGTTAGAATGGATTTAAAAATTCTTCTAAAAACTCTTCCTGCTATGATACAAGATGAACAAGTATAATCATTATCTTTATTAGATAGATTATTGGCTCTTTTTTTGATTCTACTACTTAATAAGGCACTTATCAAGTAATAGCTAATGACAATAAATACCAAGCCGACTCTATTAAGATATAAGATGAATTCAAATCAACCTCTCGTTTCAATTATCACTGTCAATTATAACCAATTGGAGATAACTTGTGCATTATTTGATTCAATTCGTAGGAATTCTTATAAAAATGTAGAAGTTATATTAGTAGATAATGCTTCTAAAGAAGACCCAGCACTTTACGTTACAACTAATTATCCCGAAGTAACATATTTACGAAGTGATGTAAATCTTGGTTTTGCAGGAGGTAATAATCTAGCACTTCCTGAAGCAAATGGTGAGTTTCTTTTCTTTGTTAATAATGATGCAGAACTAACAGATAACTGTATCGAAATTCTACTCGCCCAATTTGACCAAAATCCTAATTTAGGCATTATAAGTCCGCGTCTTTGCTACTACCCTAGCGAAGAAACAAATCATAAACAACTTATTCAATTTGTAGGCTGTACTCCAGTTAATAATTTTACGGCGAGAAATAAAACGCTTGGTATTTTAGAAGAAGATAAAGGTCAATATACTCAGGCTAAGCCAATTCCTTACATTCACGGAGCAGCTATGATGATTCCTAAAAAAGTAATGGAGAAAACAGGTCCAATGGACGAGATGTTTTTCTTATACTATGAAGAATTAGATTGGAGCGAACGAATAAAAAAAGCAGGTTTTGAGGTTTACGTGGAGCCAAATGCACTTGTCTTCCACAAAGAATCTGTATCTGTAGGAAAACTAAGCACGCTCAAGACTTATTATCTAAACAGAAATAGAATTTTGTTTATGCGTAGAAATAAAAATTGGTTTCAGTTTTTATTCTTCCTTTTATTTCTCGCTATTGCCACCATACCAAAGAACACCATTGTATTTATTATAAAAGGTCAATGGGACCATCTTAAAGCATTCTACAGAGCATTATCATGGAATATCTTTAATGACAACAAGAGTGATAAGTGCCCTAGCTTAGAACAATTTTCAACCGTTACGCAATCTTAATTATGTTGACTAGTATTTTAATAACCGTATTTTCTGTTTTTGCTTGCATCATAATGTTCTTTTTGGTCTTGCCATTTATCACCATCGCATTATCCTTATTCGGAAGTGAGAAAATAAAGACTAGAGAAATAAAGAAAGAATTTGACTTTGGCTGTATTATTACTGCATATAAAAATGCGGATATAACCAAACCCCTTATTCAATCCTTACTAAAGCAGAATTATAAAAATTTTGAAATATACCTAGTTGCTGATGATTGCAATATTGAAGGTTGGGATCTTTTTGACGACAGACTCACAGTACTCAACCCTACTCCACCTTTAAAGCTAAAAGCCAAATCAATCATCCATGCTATAGATAATTATAAGCGTAAGCACGAATACACTGCAGTATTTGATGCTGATAATTTAGCACATCCAGACTTCCTAAAGATTCTAAACCTATACGCTAATAACGGTATGCGATCTATACAAGGTCAAAGAACTGCTAAGAACTTGGACACCATGTATGCCTGCGCAGATAGTACAGGAGAGTTTTACAAGAACTATATCGAAAGATATGCACCATATCTCATTGGCTCTTCTTCTGTTATATCAGGATCTGGAATGGCAGTGGAATATGACTTATACAATGAGTATCTAAATAGCCCTGAGATACAGCAAGGAAAAGAGAAGTGGAAGAAAATGCTTCAAGAAGATAAAATCTTGCAGAATTTCTTACTCAATAAAAAAGAAAAAATCAGCTACGCATGGGATGCTGTAATTTATGATGAAAAGGTAGTTTCCGGTGACCAGGTAGAAACTCAAAGAAGCAGATGGTTATTTTCTTACTTTCAGAACTTACCTAACTCTACAGGATTTGTATTGAAAGGATTGTTTGGGTTCAACTTCAATCAATTATTTTTTGGATTGATGACCGTATCGCCTCCAATGTTCATTTTGCTATTTATAGCGATTGTGTGCATGATAGCCGGATTCTTTTTTGCACCCGTTGTCAGTGCCGCAATGTTCTTCTCCATTGTAATCTTTAGCCTAAATATCATTTTATCCTTATATCTTTCACAAGTTCCTTCTCAAATCTGGAGTGCACTTTGGGGATTACCTTTATTTGTTTTTAGCCAACTTAAAGGCTTATTCAAAATCAGTAATCCTAATAAGAATTTCAAACATTCGGAGCATACCCGTACTGTCTCAATTGATGAGGTTCTAAAAAATAGTCCAGAAAAGATTACCCACGAGTAAAATCTTCTTACTTACTTTGCATTTAATAATTTGAATGCAAATTGCGTAAAATCACCTATATATCGTTAACCTGTAACCTTATTGCGCTAACAGCAATTGTACTTCTGGTGTACCAATATGGTGGGATTTCCAATGTACTTTTCAAACTCAAGCACAAACATGCCTTAGCTAAAATGGAACATAGAAATTCTCATTTTACACATTCCCCTATATCAAAAGGTAGTATCATCTTCTTAGGCGACAGCATCACTGAATTTGGAGAATGGTCTGAATTATTTCCAACACAAAAAGTACTTAATAGAGGAATTGCGGGAGATGGAATTCATGGTGTCCTCAATAGATTAAGTGAAGTCAAGCGACATGAGCCAAAGTCAATTTTTTTGATGGTTGGCATCAATGACTTATGCTTCCGTACGCCTAAAGAAGTCATCCAATCCTATCAAGAACTACTAGAGAAACTTCAGACTGAATTTTCCAATACGCAAGTTTATATCCAAAGTATACTTCCTGTCAATAACCTGATATACAAAACTGGAACTGATAATGACCAAATAGATGAGGTCAACCAAAAATTGAGCATTAGTTGCTCAAATAAAGGGATTACCTTCATTGATCTCTCTTCCACATTTAAGGACAATGAGAATAGACTACAAAAAGCATTTACTCAAGATGGTATCCACATCAATGGAATTGCGTATAAAGCTTGGAGCCAGTTACTAAACCCTTGGTTACCAATAGAATAATATGTTTTTTAACAGTATAGAATTCTTAGTTTTTATCAGCATTTTCTTTGCGCTGTATTTTGCGGTCAAAGGATTGCCTAGGCTAATACTGTGTTTGGTAGCCAGTTATGTATTCTATGGAGCTTGGGATTGGAGGTTTTTAAGCCTCATTGTATTGTCAACCTGCATAGATTTTTATGTGGGTCGCCAGATCAGTCTAACTGAAAATGAAACCATCAGAAAGCGGCTGTTGCTTACTAGTATGATTGCCAATTTAGGCTTTCTCGCCTTTTTCAAGTATTTCAACTTTTTCATTGATTCCTTCAAAGGGCTTTTGATA
This sequence comes from uncultured Saprospiraceae bacterium, assembly GCA_937923345.1. Lineage (GTDB taxonomy): Bacteria > Bacteroidota > Bacteroidia > Chitinophagales > Saprospiraceae > JALZVN01. The sequence continues at coordinate 10,172 of CAKZVJ010000137.1, read as the reverse complement.
TCCAGTGGTATAGAAACCAACATGAGTACCTTAAACATAATTCTTCCAATGGGTATCTCATTCTACACCTTCCAATCTATGAGTTACACCATTGATATCTATAGAAGGCAATTGAAAGCTGAAAAAGATATTTTGGTATTTGCCACCTATATTTCATTCTTTCCACAATTAGTGGCCGGGCCGATAGTGCGTGCGAGCGACTTCCTTCCCCAATTCACTATGGATAAGAAATTTGACTGGGATAGAATTATCAGAGGCTTCGGACAAGTACTTTGGGGTTTCTTTAAAAAGGTGGCTATTGCTGATTCGCTAGCACTATATGTAGATCTTTGTTTTGATGCGCCCGGCACTTACGGCTCATTGCATTTAATCATAGGTGTTGTTTTTTATGCCTTCCAAATCTACTGTGACTTCTCTGGTTATTCAGACATTGCAATTGGATTAGCCAAAATGATGGGCTTTGACTTTCCTAGAAACTTCCGTACGCCATACTTTTCAAAAAACTTTTCTGAATTTTGGGAACGCTGGCATATCAGTTTATCTAGTTGGTTGAGAGATTACTTATATATCCCTTTGGGTGGAAATCGGAACGGTAGTTTTGGATCTTACTTCTTCATCGGACTCTTTTTTGCCATTACCGTATTGCTTACGCAGTGGTGGTGGTTGATACTACCAGCAATAATTGTAGGTGGACTGCTGTTTTGGTATAAAAAACAAGGCGGCAAACAGGAAGCAAAAACCTTCACCTATCTCAACTTGATGGTCACCATGTTACTCGGAGGACTCTGGCACGGAGTAGGCTGGACATTTCTCTTTTGGGGTTTCTTGCATGGTTCGTATTTGATAATTCAAAGACTTTTATCAAAACCATTCAATAGTTTATTGAACACATTACGCATTCCTACCGCATTACAAAATCTAATCGCAATAGGAATCGTATTTTTCGCAACTTGTTTTGCTTGGATATTTTTTAGAGCAAGGTCTTTTGAAGATGCGTATACTATAATTAACAGTATTGCTTCACTAGCTGATTTTTCATGGAGTGCAGTTCTTCATAAGCTAATCGTAGTAAAATGTGTACTACTTTTAGTCATGTTGATTGGAGTAGAAATTATCGCTCAAAAGATTGATTTCGAATCATTGCTCGTGCGCTCACCAGTATTTAGGGTTGCATCATACGCTATGATACTTTGGATCATTGCTTTCTTTGGCACCTTTGGGTCCAATGCATTTATTTATTTTCAATTTTAGTTAAAAGAGTACTTTTACGAATGTTGACAGATATAAGAAATAAGGAAAAAATTCAAACGCAACACCCTGCAACAGGGATTAATCGTTGGGTATGGATTCCTGTTTTTATACTTGTTTTATTCATAGGGGATAGAGCCTCAGGTTTTGTACTCAAGCAAATAGAAAGTAGGTCTAAATTCAGATTTACTGCGCTATACCAGAATGAAGCTGCCTGTGATATCCTTATCGCTGGCAACTCTCGTGGTTTATCATTCTATCAACCATTCATTGAGGAAAAAACCAATCAAAAAGTATTTAGTCTTGCCTACAATGGCATGTCTTCAAGTTTACTCAATGTTTTTATCAAAGACTATTACGAAAGAAATGCCCCTCCCAAGAAGCTAATCCTAGAAGTTACTTGTGCAGATAGATATAACAAGGAACTGATTCCTGCATTTTCCACCTATGCAGCTTATTCCTCTAATATCAGAGCATTCTTAAAGAAAGAAGATCCAAATACTTATTACGGAACACAATTGAGTCATTTACTGAGATACAATAGTGAAGTATTTCAGCGCTCGTTGCGTTACCTTTCCAATAGTGATAAATTTTGGTTAACCGATAGAACAATTAGTGAAGCTATGCAAGCGGAATCTAAAACGCTACAGAATGTAAGCATTGATAATATCCCTGAGTTGCAAGAGTCTTTAAAAGAAATTGTAGCATTAGCTCAATCTAAGGGAACTGAGGTAGAATTGATCATTGCTCCATTTTTACCCAACTACAGAAAAGCAATGTATAATCTGACAGACTATATAATAGAGGTGGAGCGACGCACAGGACTAAAAGTGAAGAACTACTCTAGCTCCATTCAGGATCCAAAGTTCTTTGGAGATTATTTCCACATCAATGTTTTTGGCTCAGAAAAATTCATAGACATTCTTCACAAGGATGGCATCTTTGACTAAGGATCAACTACACATAATTTTCCGAGGAATGAACTTCAAATATTTCACTCGGTACCTCTCCAATTTTCTTTACCTAATTCAGACATAATTAATACAATAAAGGAGTCCTAAAGAAGGTATATTTGATAAACAAAATTTGCCTTATGAGATATTTAATTGGCCTCCTATTTCTGTTAACATCTAATTTTTGTTTTGCTCAAGAAAAAGATGTGCAGCAAGTCATGATAGATGTAGTATACCTAGCCTCTGACTTTCTTGAGGGACGAGAAACAGGAACCAAAGGGGAAGCCCTAGCGGCAGACTATATTGCATATAGGTATGCACAATTGGGTATGCAACCGATCAGTGACAAAGAAGGCTACTTCCAATCTTTTCCTTTCAAACAAATGAGTAATCCACATGCTGAGCATGCTCATGAACCCAAGGCTGGAACTGGAAAAAATGTGGTTGGATATATAGATAATGGGGCAGATAAAACTATAGTTATTGGAGCGCACTATGACCACTTAGGAATGGGCACCTCTGGCTCACTCCATGCTGGTGCACCAGCCATACATAATGGAGCAGATGACAATGCTAGTGGAATAGCTGCTATGTTACTCATGGCGGAGTGGATAAAGTCCGAAAATCTAAGTCAAAGTAACTTTCTATTCATAGCGTTCTCTGGTGAAGAGATGGGCCTGTTCGGTTCAAAATATTATGCAGAACATCCAAGTATTGATTTGAGTAAGGTTAGTGCTATGATTAATATGGATATGGTTGGTAGATTGAATGCAGAAAAAGTTATTGCGATTAACGGAGTTGGAACTTCACCAGTCTTCAAAGATATGATAGCTCGTAATAAAACTGCAGGCATTACAGCTGCCACAACAGACTCTGGTATTGGCCCATCTGACCACACTTCATTCTACCTTAAAGATGTACCTGTGCTTCACTTTTTCACAGGGCAACATATGGATTATCATAAGCCTGGTGATGATTCTCATCTGGTAAACTTCAAGGGCATTCACGAAGTGAGCAGTTATATTTATACACTAATAAAAGAAATCGATGGTAAAACTCAATTGAGCTTTACCAAAACAAAAGATCAACGAGAACAAAAAGTAAGTGCCTTTAAAGTTACTCTTGGGGTGATGCCCGACTATGTATATACGGGAAAGGGAATGCGTATCGACAGCGTTATTGAAGGTCGAGTTGCAGACAAAGGAGGACTTAAGAATGGAGACATCGTTATTCAGCTGGGCGATATTGAGGTGACGGATATCTATAAATATATGGAAGGCCTAGGGAAATACGAGAAGGGTCAAAAGGCTAAAGTAATCGTACTAAGAAAAGGCAAGAAATTAAAAAAGGAAGTTACTTTCTAACGAACATAATATCAATTGATTGGCTAGCGCTGAGCAGTGGTGGACCATCGATGGTCCAGTCCGGTGGCTTGGTTGGGTAGGTCGGAAGAAGGACCGAGGCGAATGCCGAGTCACGAATCACAGCGACCTGACTGAGAGCTGCGAAGCAATCTAGGTCCAGTGGACCTAGATAACGAAGGAACTGCTGACCACCCCGATGAAAATCGGGACAAGCTAGTCAGCAGCATGGTAGGCCCCAAATACTTAAAATCACAGATACAATCCCCTAAAATTCAGACTAAGCCATTGAAAATCAGACTTATTCGTCATGTGATTGAATTGTCTCCTAAAATCTAGCATAATATCTATAAGAACACTATCTTTGTCCCTTCGTTAATTTTAACGTTAGAATCCTTCAGTTTGATTTTCAACCAAAGAAGGTAATGGTTAATCCAATTAAATTTTAACAATTATGCCTGCAAAGATTCGTCTGCAGAGACACGGACGTAAAAAAAGACCTTTTTACCACATTGTAGTAGCCGACGCACGAGCTCCAAGAGATGGTAAATTTATCGAAAAAATCGGTACGTACAACCCAATGACATCGCCAGCGACTATTGATTTAGATCGCGATAAGGCTTTTGACTGGTTACTTCAAGGTGCTCAGCCTACTTACACTATGGCTGCTATCCTAAGATTTAAGGGAGTAATGTTCAGAAAGCACTTACACAGAGGGGTGCAAAAAGGTGCCATGACGCAAGAAGAAGCGGATTTGAAGTACCAAAAATTTATTGAAGAGAAAGATGCTAAGATAGCTGCGAGATTCGAAAAGTCTGCTCAAGAAAGACTAGAGAAACTGAAGGCTATCGATGGTGTACCTGGCAAGTCTAAAGCTGTAGTAGCGGAAGGTACTGCAGAAGCAGATGCTTTCAAAGACGCTGCTGAAGGTCCTGATACTAGAACTATAGCGGAACAAGTAGAGCAAACTACGATTGACTCTGTAGTAGCTGAACCTGTGAAAGAAGAAGCGCCTGCTCCTCCTGCTGAAGAAGCAAAGGAAGAAGCGCCCGCTCCAGTAGAAGAGCCAAAAGCTGAAGAAAAGAAGGAAGAAGCACCTGTCGTAGCGGCAGCGCCTGCTGGTAAAATGGATGAATACAAGAAGATCGAAGGAATCGGTCCTAAAATAGAGGAAATACTTCACAATGCTGGCTTAGCTAGCTTTGGAGACTTAGCTGGTGCGTCTATCGACAAACTAAAAGGTATCCTAGCTGAAGCAGGTAGCAGATATTCTATGCATAGTCCTGATACTTGGCCACAACAAGCACAACTGGCTGCCGATGGTAAGTGGGATGAGCTAAAAGTATTACAAGATGAACTTGATGGCGGAAAAGTTGTGAAGGCTGCTGGTTCTGAAGAAGAGTAAAAAAAAGACTCAAAAGCGAATATTTTACATTATATTTAGCGTATAATATTTTACAAACCTAGTAAGGCCTAAATGGTGTTACTAGGTTTGCCTTTATAAAAACTAACACGATGAAAGACCTAGATTTAGAGTATAAAAATGAAATCCAAACAATTCTAAATGATATTGTTACTTCTGAAGAGCACGCCAATTATCTAGAAACTGAGGAAGATGAACAGTATCAAGCCCTGAGAACTGCATTCGAACCACGCATTGAGGCACTACATAGAAAGGTCTCTATGGAATCTCCAATGCAAATCGTAGCGCTGGAGAGAGCACTGCTGAATGAAGAAATGGAAGGCTTGTATCTATCCAAACTCCTTGGATACTCCGTACTCAGAGGAGAATTGAACGAAAGACTTAAATACCTCAGACCACAAGATCACTTTAAGGATATCCTACTAGCAATTTGCGGTTCTGCTAATTTTGACCACATCAAAGCTAGAATCGGCCAAATCGTTCAAACGGGATTTGCTTTGAGTAGTGATATTTGGATCACCAACCTAATCAATGCGAATACCAATAAGAAGGTAAAGTACTTTCTACAAAGCATGAAAATACCAGAATTGCGAGTAGAATCTAAGCGTAAACAAGCTTTGGCTAGATTCAAAAGGCAGTTCAAAGACAATATTTTTTATTACGCTGAAATACCACAAAAAAAGGAGGAGCTAAGTAAGCTGTACCCTGAGTTTAGAAACTTTATCGAAATCAGAGTTAAGCTCAACAAAGTTGATGATAGTCTTAAAAAGCAAATCATGGGCTTTTTGGATAATACTGCTTTTCATGGTACCATGGAACATACTACTATCTTAGGCTTGGCGAGTGCCTTTTTGGAGTTGGATGCTGGTGAAAAGAAAAAGCTTACTGACATCTACTCTACCCTTAGAAATACTATTCCTACTTTTTCTGATATGCACTTGGATTTTATCCTAGCTATGAGAAACAGAGATATAGATCTCGACAATAAAGCGGATAATAATATTTCAAGTATGATCGACAAGTCTATCGAAGACGATGTCTCTGATTACTACCAGCTGATGGATATAGTGCATGGTAAAGGATATATCCATAGAGATGCAGTGGATGCAGTGCGCGCTTTCTATAATACGCATGAAGGACTTTCAAAGATCAATACTTGTGTTAGAAGTGTTATTTACGCCTACTTTAAACGTGTTATCGTGCACCTGGATGAGACAGAGTATGTCATCTTCATGGAGCTACTCGGCGCAACACCGGCAAGTGCTACTGATAAGGACTCCGTTGGAGAGCAAGAAGAAACGAGCGAAGGACAAACAAGAAACTTAGCTATTCCAGTCTATATGGAGATTTTCTCAAACCAACAGTTCAACCAGAATATTAAGGACTTGAGCATGATTTATGTTCGTAAATTATTGCGTTTCCATACAGATAAACGAGGTAAAGATTATCAAGATATCAAGAAATTCGTTTCTGCTACCTTCATTGATCTTGGCTTCTTGAATAGTAAGCAAGCGGTTGAACTATTCAAATCTAAGCGTAAAAAGAAAGTGCCAGTTAAAAAATAAGCACTGTTTATCATAAAATCAAAAAGCGAATTTGACGAAAGTTGAATTCGCTTTTTTTATGCCCTACATGATTTGATTCATAGAAATATTTATTCTTTTGATAGAAAAAATATCAAAATCATATATAACTCAAGTATATTGGAAAAATGGTTTTGAAATACGATTTAGATCTCCGACAAGGAAATGAAAATATTAAGGCGTTGTAGGAGACCTCTTTCGTTCCAAACCAAAATTAAGCATTGACACGGCTTTGGTGTGTAATTTTTCGGAAATGGCCGAAGCATTCTCAGAAGAGCAAAAATATTGGACTATGATCAAAGACATTTTCCTAGGTATGAGTGGGTATCTAAAACATCTTCCCTTAATATCTAAACTTGGTTTGTGGAAATATATCTTGGTTCCCATGCTAATGGGTATTGTTTTACTAGTGGTGGTCGGTGGCTCCGCCTATGGCTTAAGTGATAATCTTGGCAAATGGTTAGTGAGCTGGTACAAATGGGATTGGGGTGCATCGGTAGTGCATACATTTAGCTCGTGGATTGCTGGGATAATAATTTTTGTCCTAGGTATCATCAGCAGTAAATACGCGATTATGATTCTGGCTTCTCCTTTCATGAGCCCTATGTCTGAAAAAATAGAGGCTGCCAATCCAAGCGGCCTGACTCTAAGGTCGAATCCACCATCTGCCATCGGAGGTATCATCAGAGGAATACGACTCGCGGCGGGAAACATCATCAAAGAACTATTCCTAACAGCAGTACTACTTTTAATAGGGATAATCATCCCCTTTCTCAGCCCTGTGACGGCGATATTAATATTTCTTCTCCAATCTTATTATGCGGGAGGTGGCAATATGGACTTCACTCTAGAGCGTTATTATGGAGTAAAAGAAAGTAGAACTTTTGTAAAAGCCAACAGAGGCTTAGCTATCGGCAATGGGATGGTATTTATGGCGATGTTGATGCTTGGTTTTGGCTTTCTATTCGCCCCTTCACTTGGCACCTTGGCCGTTACATCAGAGGTAGTGGATAGAATAGAGCAGTAAATTCTTTCTTTTCATCATTTTTTTGAAATTTATTGCATAAAATCGATGGGAATACAACCAAAACGCATCTATATATATCATTAAAGCGAAAGATTGGCGTAAAACCATTGTAAAAGCCATTAATAGAGATGACATTTACCATTAGTGAAACAGAATCAGCCCTAGTAGATGCTTGTCTCAGAAATGAGAGACGAGCACAAAAAGCCCTGTATGATAGGTATAAGGACGCTATGTATACCGTCGCGTATCGAATCACTAATGATTTTGACTTAGCACAAGATGTCCTACAGGATGCTTTCATACAAATCTTTAGAAGTTTGAAAAGCTTCCGCAAGGAATCGACCATTGGAGCTTGGATAAAGATAATCGTAGTGCGAACTGCGCTCAAGACAATAAAAAAACAACCTCACTTCTCCCCTATTGAAGATTATATCGTTGGCAATGCCAATAAATATATGGATTGGGGAAACCACCTAGATAGCGAATACTTAGAGCAAGCTATTCAATCACTTCCAGTGGGATACAGATCTGTATTTGTGCTGATAGAAGTCGAAGGCTATCCTCATAAAGAAGTTGCAGAAATGCTCAGCATCTCTGAGGGAACCTCCAAATCGCAATTATTTCACGCAAAAAAGAAGCTTCGAGCTATACTTGAAAATATGAAGTAATCTATGGAAGAGAAGAATAAAAATAATTTGAAAAAAGCCATTGACGGCTTACCAAAATATTCGCCTAAGGATAACTTATGGGATGATATCTCTAATGCTATGCATATCCAAGAGGGTGAAAAAGCACTGCAAGAGGCGATCAACCATCTACCAGTCCATGTCGCCCCAAATAAAGTATGGAGTAACATAGCAGCAAATTTACCCACAACTTCTAAACGAGTATGGTTGACACCCTTAATAACAGCAGCGTCTATTGCGGTCTTAATTTGTATATTCTATCTAAATAATCAACCTCCGCTTGAAGATGAGATTGTACATGTCACCCATCAGGAACTACCTGTATTAAAAGAAGAGCTTGTCAACCTAAACCAATTTAGCCATGGCCAAAGAGATAGTGCTTTTAAGACCATTGTCCGTTCGCAAAAGAAGAGTAGTGATGCTGCAAAACAAATCTTAGCGGAGCTAGAAGAAATAAGCAATGATAAAAAAGGACTGAAAAGTAGATTGAGTAGGTTTGATATTAACTCAGAGCTACATGACAAATACAGAGCATTGGAAAGAGAAGAATTAGAATTGCAGGAAGCTTACCTAGCTAATATTTAATAACATGAATCGAGCTATCGTACACCATTTAAGAAACTGGGCTATCTGCCTCACACTCTGCTTGGGTATAAGTTATTGTCTGTCCGCTCAGACTATCAATTTGCAAGTAATCAGCAAGGAGGTGATCAAGGATATGAAATATTCGGAAGGCCAAATTCTGTCTGTGCAAGGAGAAAAATCCGAAGTCAATATTACTACCTGGGACGATGATTATATTCATATAGAGTTAAAGCTCACAGCACAGCATCCAGAAAGAGCTATTGCAGAAGAGGATCTAGAAAATTTTACTTACAGCTTTAAGAGTACTACAGATACAATTTATATTACCAACGCGATTCTTGAAAAAGAAGAAACCTTGAGATCTGGATTACAAGCGTATTACACCATACAAATACCTCAGTCTTGCAACGTCAAATTGGAAAACTATTTCGGAACTGCCGAGTTAACTGACCTAAACCAAGGTGTCGATATCAATTCTGAATTCTGCAATTTGAAACTTAAAAATGTACTTGGTACAGTCAATGTCGACACCTACTTTGGGGACTTGATCGGCGTTATGATAGATGGCAAGGTTGATATCAAGGCCAATAGATCAAATGTCACCTTGAGCGAGATAGCTGGTAGCTACAACATCGACGCTTACAAGGGAGTGATCAAGGTATTTGCGAACACCTCTCTTTTAGAAGACATAAACATAACTGGTGAAAAGACAGATGTTTTCTTTTATGACACTGAGCTTAAGGGCTACAGTTTTGACCTCATCTCTCGTAACGGTAGCGTGGAACTCCCTGACGATCTCGAGGCATCTTTTTCTAAACAAGATGAGATCAGAACCATAAATATCCAACCGCAAGCAGAGCTCATTGGTGTTAAAGTTGCCATCAATGTTATATCGGGTGATATTATGCTCGAGAGCCGGTAAGTTAATGATGAATGGTGAATTATGAATGGCTTCTTTGACGAGTGCGATGGTGAATTATAAATGGCTTCTCTGACGAGTGCGATGGTGAATTATAAATGGCTTCTCTGACGAGTTCGCTCTATTTTGGAATGTTCAGAAATAGATTAAGAGTTCTAGAAGGAGCTGTATTCAACTATCCTAACTTATAATTGTATTAAACTTAGCATTCATCACTCATAATTCATAACTCATAATTATTTTTCGGGGGGGGCTGTCCCTTCGCTTCGCTTAGGGTCGGGCTAACCGCTATATGGTGTGGCCATACACCAGACGCAAAGCATTGCGTCTCTGGCCAACGCCACATCACACCATGCCGCTACTATCCCTCATCCATTCTTGGCTCCT
>CAKZVJ010000136.1 GCA_937923345.1 uncultured Saprospiraceae bacterium | reverse complement strand
TAAAATAAGGTAAAAATTCAGTATATTGAAATGTTATTTCGATGATAATAGTTATTTTAGTATATAATTTGGCTTTTTTGGCGTAAAAAGGAACCCTTTTTCTTCCATAACGTTACTGAAGTGAAATATGAGGCGTCGGATGAAATAATATTTTAGCAGAACGAAAAACTCTCCCTTATGCAAAAGAGAACAATCTTTGTCGATTCTATCCTTTTTGAATCAGGCCAATATTTTCTAGAAGAAAAATATTCAAAAAAAATATACACTGTCACAAGGGATCAGCTGGTTAATCGATTCAAATCAGGACTTATAAAAGTGGACTTTCTGAATAACTTTAACTAGACGGGAGTATTAATCTTACTGCGACAACTATTACTAGAATTCAATTTGACTGAATGCCAATATTGAATTTTAATACATCTTTTATATGATTTAGTGTGTTATAGCATTATTATAATAAACCACTATTTTGCTATGATGTTAAAGATGTTCCTTTTCTATATTTTCCTTTCTCTTTTTTTGGTATCAAGCGTGTTGACTGCTTGTGAAAACACTCAAAAAGTGGACAATATTCTCATGCCGGCTAATTCAGAAATCAACCCCCATGTGAAGCTTTCCATGAATTTATTGGAAGCTATAAGAAATGAAAACGCCTTAGAGGTTAAAAAGAATTTAACTCAAATTGGTGATATTTCTCTTGATGAGTTGGTGAGTTCACTCAATACAAAACAAAAAAAATTAGCCTTCTGGATAAACATGTATAATGCTCTTGTGCAGGTAGAGCTCATCGCAAACCCAGAAATGTTTGAGGATAAGAAAGCTTTCTATAAAGATCAAAGACATAAGATAGCTGGCATCAATATGAGCTATGATAATATAGAACATGGCATATTGCGAAATTCTAGAGTAAAGCTTTCCTTAGGATACGTAAAAAGGATATTCGTCAAGAAATGGGAAAGACAACTTCGTAACAAAGATATAGATGGACGGATACATTTTGCATTGAACTGTGGTGCAAAGGACTGTCCTCCTGTAGCGATTTTTGATGATGTGAACATAGACTCACAATTGGATAAAGTAAATAAAATCTACCTCACAAATAACACAACAGTAGAGAGGAATAAGGTGACTACCTCTCCATTATTCTCTTGGTTTAGAGCAGATTTTGGAGGATTGAAATCGGTAGATAAGTTTCTTACTAGATACGATGTTATTCCTAATGATGAAACAGACTATCAGGTGGAATTCAAATCATATGACTGGACCTTGTTGACTGGAAATTATATCGACCTATAAGGAGGAGCCATTTGCAGCGTGTATTTTTTCCTGTGCCCAAACCAAGACTTTCTCTAGCTGAGACTCTCTGTCTAGATTAGAGTTGTCTAGAAGAATGGCATCATCTGCTTGACTCAATGGACTGTCCTCTCGAGTGCTGTCTATATAATCTCTATCTCTTAGATTGGCTCTAATGTCATCTAGATTAGCATCTATGCCTTTAGCTAATAATTCTTGCGTTCTTCTTTCTGCTCTGATATCTATTTCTGCGGTGACAAATATTTTGAGCTCCGCATCTGGAAATACCACAGTGCTGATGTCTCTTCCATCCATCACTACGCCCTTTTCCTTACCCAATGCTTGCTGCTGGGTTACGAGTTTATTGCGTACAGAAGATATGATGGCCAAGTGACTCACTGCTCTGGCCACTCTCATTTCTCTAATTCTATTTTCTACGTTTATACCATTAAGGCAAGTGAAAGGTTTGCCATCTTTGTATTCAAAACTAATGTTTACTTTATTTAGCTGCTTAGTAATGGCATCGTGATCTTGTATGTCAATATCAGCGTCCAAAAAGTACAACGTGGCAGCTCTGTACATGGCTCCAGAGTCGATATATTTATAGTCTAACTTTTTGGCTATATCTTTTGCTAGTGTACTTTTGCCGCAGGAAGAATAGCCATCTATGGCTATATTAATTTTTTTCAAAATTGCTTTTATGCTTTACATCAAAATTAGCAATTTATAATGTAAGCATTATCTATTTTTACCTATTTTAATCTAGAAAGAACCATTTCCCATAGCTTTTCCAAAGGGATAATTTCCAATTCTGAAATCAATCCTCGATAAAGAAACTTGCTGCTGGTAAGCTTATCGTGATATTTTTGTGTGTTTGATAGCCTATCTACTTGAAATTCAGCCTTATTTAGTTGTTGTAGCAGTCTAATGAACTGATTTACACGAAAATACTCTTCCTTCTTTAGCTGGCGATTGGAGTAGTTTTTTAATCTGTCAATACGTTCCTCTGCGGAGGTAAAACTTTTCTTTTCTATAAAAAATAGCGCTTGGGCGACTACCATCAAGACTGTAAAAATACGCTGGTCTTTTGGATATAAAATAGGATCTGATAGAAACCTTGACATTCTGAATGTTTTTCGCCGCTGTGATTCCAGCACTGGATTATCCTTGCCTTGACTTTCGATAATGTAGTTGAGATAAATATCATAGATTTTCCATTTCTCTCTTGTTTCTACACTCAGTTTTTTAAATTTCGAATTGCCAAATGCTTCATTATATATCGCAATTGCGTTTACATAATTTTCAGAATGAAATGCCAAGAGTAAATAATACTCCATGAATTGAAACCACGTATCACTTCCTTTAGGAAATGACTGTAGACATTTTTCTGCGTTAACCTTTCCATTTTTCCAGTCTCTAAGGTGCAAGAAGGCAGACATTTTCTTAAGTTGAAAGATAGCCATCTTGTCCCTTCTATAGTAGGTAGGATTTTCTTCAATGTAGGCTTCTGCTTTGCTGCATACTTCTAGCATGGAGGAGAAGTCGTGTAGCATCTGGAAGCGATAAGCCCATACCAAGTACATATTATATACAATGACGGGAGAGTCATATACCTCTGATAGCCCAACCAAAGCGTCACAGTAAGTATCAATCTTCTCTCTAAGATTCTGGTTTTTGCTCGGCGGCTTTAGATAGTTCATGATCACACGCTGATACAGCTCCTCCGATCTTATCTCTGCTTCTAGGATATTGGCAAATTGTTTTACATGCGCATCATAAATTTCGTAGCTTTTTTCATCCCCTTCATTTGCAGCATGCTCTCGTAGGATTCTTGCACAGTTCACGATAACGTCTGCAAACTTAAATTTTAGCGCGGTACTGAGAATGTGTTTTGCTAGCGTAGATGCTGTAGAATTTGCATTATTAGACAGTAGAATTTTTACCAGTGTCCACTCTTTATTGCTAGAATAATAAGCTCTTTCATAATTACTGGTAGAAGGTAGATTGATGTCTAAGAAGAACAAGGTATTCAAGAGTCGCTTTCGGAATCTTGATTTGAGTTGTCTATATTTATCATCAGTAGGACTGCAATCATAAAGTGCAGAGGCGGCATCTCTATCGTTTTTAAATTTGCCAAGCATCAACGATTCATAAAAATCATTGAATTTACTGTTTTTGTTTTTCAGAGAATGATCGTCAAAAATTTCAATTTTTCTAACCTTTTTCTTCGTTACAATCTTCGATATTTCTATCAGATTTTTCATTTCGCGCTACAATTAGTATTCAAGTAAATTATCATTAATAGATCCAAAAAGGAGCAAATTATTGATGTCACAATTTATGCTACCTTTCTAATACGTCTTTTTTGTTAAAGGGATACTAGATCTACAAAATTTAATTAAGGTTTTGAACCTGTTAAACCAAGAATTGACTGCTTAGTCGGGTTAATGTTTGTGCTATTTGAAAGGATAAGAATAGTGTTTCATTTCTACTCTTGAGAAACCAAATGTATATAAATTATTTTGTAATTTATAAAGGAAGGGCTGAAAATTGTGTCACATAGTACTGACCACAATTGTGATGCTAACAAAAAAGCAGCAAATGAAAATTCATTTGCTGCTTTTGTTAAATTTTTAATGAGAATTAGCTCTTAGTATTCATCTTCATTAAAAAGGAAATCATCTTTACGTGGGTAATCTGGCCAAATTTCAACCATACTATCATACACCTCACCTTCATCTTCAATCATCTGTAGATTTTCGATTACTTCTAGTGGGGCACCTGATCTGATAGCGTAATCTATTAGTTCATCACGAGTTGCTGGCCAAGGAGCATCCTCGAGATTATGTGCCAAGTCTAAAGTCCAATACATTCTTTAAATTATTAATAAGTTAGTTGAATGGATAACTCCTATATTATGAAATAAGTTCTGCCGTTCAATAAAATTCCACTACTGAAAATTCGGGCAAATGTAACAAACATATTGTTCTTTCCCAATAGCTCAAGCATGGTACGGTAATAAATTTTAAATCGCTGAAAATCAGCGTATTAAGTTCATAATGATTATTTCTGTAAATGGCAGGTAATCAGGCACTTACATCATTATATTTATAATTTTTCAAAAATTACCAAACCATTCAGCTCAACTTTATCTAAGTACTCATATCAAAAAGTTATGCCAAAATAATCAATATAGTAGAATATCAATCTTTTGCAAGTATTTGAGAAATTAGTATTCTTTATACCTGGGGTATATGCAAATGGCAAAAGAAATTTTTTGTAGTAAGGTGTATTTTGGAGCTTAGTTGCCTATTATTTATAAGCACTTAATATCTCATATCGACTCCCTCGATACTCCTTTGGTAAGGTGCCGATATGATGGGCATTGTACGGCCCCGTTGGATCACAAAAGTAATAATCACGGCCCTGATAGGTGATGACATTTCCAGCTCTAGTAGGAGATGTTTTCATAGCTACTGCTATAGATAAGTGATCTGGTAAGGCAATCACCAATAAAGGTAGATCTAGTGTCAGCTTATTGAGATTGTAAAACAATGCGCATCTATCCTCACAGTCAGAATAGTCATAATAGAATAGTTCTTCCGCTATCATAGGCTTATTCTTGCCAAATGCCTGATGATCTTCTTTATAGTTGAAAGCCATTCTAGTTATAGAGGCCAAAAACTCTAATTGAGTCTCTTCATTCATATCCTGCATATAGCGGTCTAACTGTGGTTTCAGAGAACGAATAGCAGTAGGGGAGAGTGGTGTTTCTAGATAAGAGACTTCATCAAAAATGGGATAGTTCTGAAGGATCTCTATCATATTGAGATCGATAGTGATGTCTAATTTGATAGGCTGTCCCTTAAAATCAAAACCTACACTGACCTCCTTTGGCTGTGGGCTTATATTAGGAAGTGCCTCCATATCAAAACTGAAGGCGCGCTTTGGTCCTGGTATCCTATGCTCCAACAAATACACTTGATTTTGTGCACTGTCATTTTTGTCAACGGCTGAGGATAGATTTACAAAGTTCTTATTTTCTAGAAGTATGGTAGAGATTTCGTAAAGTTCATCCTCTGTATACACATTTACCCAAATCTTGTGATTCATAAAAGTGATTTTGCTATCGTATCCACTTTTTGATAATAAAAAGTAAGCGAATAGGGTCTTTTCATATTTATTACCACCGTGCAGCATATGTTGGATACTATTGTGCATCAGCTCAAAATACATCCAGTCATTGAGATTCATCTCTTTTTTGATGGCTTTAAGTTGATCTACTAGACCCCGATAAGCACTTTCTTCCTTATTTTTTAAAAATGTGATGAAGGACTCCTCACCATATTGGGTGCCATATACTTCAGCGATGCTTTTATCATAGGTGAGATCTATTTCCTGACCATAAAAGTCAATTTTTACAGCAGTTGTAGTAGTAGCATATATACCATTCAAAAAGAGGCTACAAAAGGCAATTGAAAATACTATTTTAGCGAAGTTTTGTAAGATCACAGATCTCTCTTTTTTAGTTAAGGAGGATACTTAGTCTTAACAAATATAGTGCAATATTTATTATCAAAGATACCTTTAAGATTGTCTTAAAATATAGCTGTCTTTGTGCATATGACATTTGCTTCCTATCGATCCAAAGATAAACCCGCTATACAGTCAATTCTCATAAAAAACCTTGATACCACATTAGCAAAGCATCTATTCGTAAGATAGGGATGTTCAGAAGTAAGAGAAGAACCCCGGCAGAGCTTGCCCCGATTTTTTTCGGGGGGTGATAATACTGTAGCCCAGGGTGGCAACCCTGGGAATTAATGAGCCAAGAACCAATTTGGCGTGATTTTCTTTTAAAAATCATGACAAATTGAGTAAAAGAATCACTCGTTTTTAAAGCAATATTACTAAAAATGGTGTTATCATTTAGAGATCT
>CAKZVJ010000135.1 GCA_937923345.1 uncultured Saprospiraceae bacterium | reverse complement strand
ACTTCGCCATAAAACCCATTCATTATTGTCAAAGGTTCGCATAATATATCAATTGAAACTTCAACCAACTTAGGCCCTTCATCGTCTTCGACATAGTAGAAGAAATAATCTACTTCTTCACATACATTTTCGAAAGGCTTGTAGGTAACTGACTTATCATCGTTGATGGTGACCTCTCCATAGGTTGGATAAATTTCAATTCCAAATCCTAGAATCTCTCCAGTGATAATATCGTTTTCCAACACATCAAAAACTAATGAGTTGTTCTTCATTACAAAAGCATCGTCTGCCACTCCTATAATAGTGCTAGCATTAAGAGTTGAAAATGATAAAAAAATGAGGGTAGCCATAAATACGCTTAACTTAGTCATTTAAGATTAATTTACGAGGGACTACTAAAAAAGAAGGAGGGAAAATATTAAGTGAAATGTAACAGGATTGTTAGTTCCAATAACCATACCAAAAAGAAGTATGACTATCTGCCCAGCTGTGAAATATTTTCAAATATCAATCGAATATCTCTGTATACTGAGTAATCCTTAGCATATATAAAGTTTAATTGATATTTAGATTTCTGATTAAGGTTGCTATCTGAGAATGAAATATCATTAGGAAGTACACAAGGTTTTATAGCTGGCAAATTGGAAGTATCCGCCTTATTATACCCGACCCAAGATACTTTATTTATTAATACCTTCCACCAGTTTTTTAATAGTCCTCTCCTATTTCTGGTAAATATTATAAAAATTGGAAAAGCAAATACTACTAGCAATAAGACACCTAAATCTAACATTCTTTTATTTCTTTTCGATACTACATCCGAGATATTGAATCTGACATCTACGGTGTACAATTCTCCGGGATTCTCTTTTGACGAACTTCCAATAATGCTAAAACTCTCTTGAGGTAGAATCTTAAAATCTATACTGGAACCTAATGAGGTCATCCATGAAATAATTTGTTGAGAAGAAACATCCTTTGCACAAAAAATAATTTCTGTAATTTTAAATATCTGAACTACCTCTGATAAGTTTTCTAGTCTATCTACTACATCTCTATTTTGTTCATACTCCTCTGATGAAACAATACCTATAATATTTTTTTGAGCAAACACGTTGCCTAATAATTTTTTGACTTTAGAGCTCTCATTTATAGAGCCTACAATAACCACATTGCTATTGTGCCCACTTATAATGTTTAGTGTTTTATACTTTATAAAATAGAAGAGATATCTGTATAACACGGTAAAGAAAAGTGCCCATGCTGTAGTTAATAGAATAATAGCACGACTAGAGCGATATTCAATATTCAAAAAGCCATAAACACCTGCTATGATAAGTAAACCAATAAATAAACCACGAATGAGTCTCCTCAATTCAAAAGGTTTATCGTAAGTACCATTGAAAAATAAACTAACAGCCCATATGCCTGTGTACAGAGGAGCATTAAATTTCATTAAACTAGAGTTGAAATAACTCGGGTCATGATAAAAATAATTGGCCCAAAAATCTTTTATCAGAAATATTCCCAAAAAAATAACGAGGGCATCAAAGATTGCATAATGAGATTTTTTGAAAATATTCTTGACTACTGTCAATCCAGCTCGAAAGTAAATGGCTAGATTTAAAAAGATGATAAATAGACCTGCCATAGGTCCTGTAAAGTGTTTTTTAGCAAAAAGTATCATCGCCCTATAAAAAGTCTTTACATAATTAAGATTGCCTTTCTTGGTACTTTCTCCTTTATAGTGTATGATAGTCGTATCATGATAATAGTAATTCTTATATCCTGCTTTTTGTATTCGATAAGAGAGGTCTATATCCTCGCCGTACATAAAAAATGCTTCATCTAAAAGGCCAACTTCATCTAAAACAGACTTTCGTATGAACATAAATGCTCCAGCCAAGACATCTATCTCCCATGACTTGTTTTCATCCAGATGCCCTAAATGATACTTATTAAATATTTTTGATTTGGAGAATAATTTTGACAATCCAAAGGTTTTATAAAAAGCGACCAAGGGACTGGGAAACCCCCTCTTAGATTCAGGCAAAAATTTTCCAGAGCCATCTATCATTTTCACCCCTACTGCACCAATTGAAGAATCCTGATTCATAAATTGGATACATTTAACAAATGTGTCTTCTTCGACAAGAGTATCAGGATTGAGTAATAGTACATACTCTCCTTTAGCCTTTCTGATGGCCTGATTATTAGCCACGGAAAATCCTACATTTTCTTTGTTCGCAATGAGATGTGCTTGTGGAAACTTGTTCTTAACTAAATGTACGCTATCGTCAGAAGAAGCATTGTCAACCACAAATACTTCACCATCCACTCCTTCCAATGCAGAATACACTGAGTGTAGAGCTTGCTCTAAAAAATATCGTACATTATAACTAACTATAACAATGGATAGCTTCATTTACTGGTACAGATTAGCGCTCATATTTTACTCTAGAAATAATTGATCTTCCAAGAGTTATTTCATCGGCATACTCTAATTCTCCTCCGAAAGAAACACCTCTCGCAATGGTCGAAATAGAAACATCTGAATGGCTAAGTTTTTTAGATATATAAAATATGGTTGTTTCTCCTTCAATAGAAGGGCTTATTGCCATAATTATCTCTTTTATCTCTTTTGAATCTACCCTCGATACTAATTCTGCAATTCTTATATCTTCTGGACCAATACCATCAATAGGGGAAATAAGATTGCCTAAGACATGATAAACACCAAAAAAATGACCAGTTTCTTCGATCGCGATAATATCTTTAATATTTCTAACGACACATACCAGTGATTTATCCCTTTTAGCGCTACTGCAGATTTGACAGATATCATTATCAGATATATTGAAACACCTTTGACAGTGTTTTATGTTTTGTCTCATCTTTACCAATTTTGCAGCCATATTTTCTGTCATATTGGGCTCCTCATCTAAAAGATGCAGAACTAACCGAAGTGCTGTTTTTTTTCCAATACCAGGGAGTGAAGAGAATGATTCTACGGCTTCTGAAAGTAGAATAGAGGAAAACTGCATAAACTGGTCGGTATTTATATAAAAAACGCTAAATTAAAGATAAAAATTTAACCCTTAGTCACTAAAGTAGGTTTAAAATATGGTAAATACTTCTCTATGAGGTATTTTTGCGAGATTATAACAATCCAAAAATAAATAAGATGGCTGAAGTAATTAAAATGCCTCGAATGAGTGATACTATGGAAGAGGGTGTAATCGTCGCCTGGCTTGTGAAAGAAGGAGAGACAGTATCTTCTGGAGACACTTTAGCTGAGGTGGAGACCGATAAAGCAACCATGGAACTAGATAGCTATTTTGATGGAGTGCTACTGCATATCGCAGTTAAAGAGGGTGCTGTCCCAATAGACGGGGTAATAGCCGTAATTGGTGAAGAAGGGGAAGATTGGAAAGCAGCTGTTGCCGCTGCGGAAGCTGAGACTGGTAACAAAGTCGAAGCTAAAGAGGAGACAAAACAAGAAGCAATAGCTGAGCCTGTACAGGAGCCAGCACAAGCTGTCTCTGCAGCAAATACATCCGCTCCTACTCCACCACCCGCTCCTGCTACTAATCCAGAACAACATAGTTCTAACGGCAGAATAAAAATCTCACCCCTGGCTAGATCCATGGCAAATGAGGCTGGAATAGCTTTAGAATCGCTATCTGGCTCTGGGGACAATGGTAGAATTGTCAAAAAGGATATAGAAGCCTTCTTAAGTAATCCTACTGCCTCTGCAAAGGCAAAATCTGTCCCTACGCTACCTCAATTAGGTACTGTAAGTGGGAAAGATGAAGATGTGGCGATCAGTCAAATGAGAAAGACGATAGCAAGGAGATTAAGTGAAAGCAAATTTGGGGCTCCGCACTTCTACTTGACTATTGAAATCAATATGACCAATACCTGGGACAGTAGAAAACGACTGAATGAAGTTTCAGATGTTAAAATCTCATTTAATGACCTTGTAGTAAAAGCAGTAGCTGGAGCGCTTAAAAAGCATCCTAAGGTAAATTCTTCATGGTTGGGTGATAGGATAAGATATAATGGTAATATCAATATAGGCGTAGCCGTAGCCGTAGATGACGGACTTCTTGTTCCAGTTATCAAAAATGCTGATCAAAAGTCTCTTTCCTACATTAATAAGGAGGTTAGAATTTTAGCAGATAAGGCAAAAGTTAAAAAGCTGAGTCCTGAAGAAATGCAGGGAAATACATTTACCATCTCTAATCTTGGAATGTTTGGAATAGAAGAATTTACTGCAATCATAAACCCACCTGATGCATGTATTCTTGCTGTCGGCGGAATCTTCGAAAAAGCGATTGTTGAAAACGGAGAAATAAAGGCTGGTAGAATGATGAAGGTTACTCTTTCTTGCGACCATAGAGTGGTAGATGGAGCGACAGGTTCAGAATTCCTAAATACATTGAAGTCCTTATTAGAAGATCCAATTAGACTATTAGTATAAGAATTTCAATTATTCTCATTATAAATCAGGATTAGGTTCAGCTTAATCCTGATTTTTTTTGTTTAATAGCTATGAAAGATAAGGAGAATTCAAAATCAGTACTTGTATTAGGAGCTTCATCCAAGCCGACCCGCTATTCAAACAAAGCTATAAAAGCCCTAACTGAAAGAGGACACACCGTTTTTGCTATAGGGAGATCAGATGGGGTGATAAATGGGGTTGAAATAGAGGATTCATTTGCAGATCTTGAGAATGAACTTGAGATTCACACTGTAAGTGTATATTTAAGGGAAGTGCATCAATCTGAGTATGAGGAAGATATTTTAAGCAGAAAACCAAAAAGAGTAATCTTTAACCCCGGAGCAGAAAACACTTTATTGTACAGTAAGCTTAAGAAAGAGGGAATAGAAGTTTTAAATGCTTGTACCCTCGTAATGCTTTCTGTTGGCAATTTCTAGAAAAGAAATCTCATCTAAGCCTTTCTACATAAATTCAATACGATCATAAAAAAAGCCAGTTGATTAAACAACTGGCTTTTTTTATTAATTAGATAGTATTAATTAGTAATCCTAAGATTAATAACCGCTTTCTTTATTTCCTGAGTATCCAGAACCACCTCTACCAGCGTTATTTACGCCACAATCAGGCTTACCAACGTTAGATTCAACAGTTGCTACTTTGAATTCAACTCTTCTGTTCACCAAGCTTTTTGCGTTAGTAGGAACAAGCAAATCATTTTCACCAGAGTAGTTCAAAATAAATCTATCTCTTCCAATTCCGTACTTACTTACCATATAATCAATGGCTGCTTGAGCTCTATTGTAAGAAAGAACATCGTTATAACAGTTGCTGGCAGTCGCATCTGTAAAACCAGTTGCTACTACTCTCATTCCTGGGTGCTGCTTCATAACTTGAGCAACTTGACGCAACTTAGCATATTCTGAATTCTTGATAGAATACTTATTGTTGTCAAAGTTAACCATAGGTAAGAACCAATCCATAGGAGGAATCGCTGGAGTTGGTACTCTAAAGTCTTTCAACTTAGCATCAACGATTCTGTTTACATCATTTTCATTTACATAGTCAGGCGCTGGAACATCAGCTACACCTTGATTATCTACTTTGTATCCTGGAGGTGAATATGGTTCCTTATCTTTACAATCTGCGATCCCATCACCATCACTATCAAGAGTCACACCCCTTGTATCAACAGGACAACCTGCATCAGTATTAGCTTCTTGATCAAATGCATCAACTACTCCATCACCATCAGTATCATTGTTATCAAATATTGGTCTAGCTTTTACTTCAGCTAAATCGTCAGCAATCATATCTAAAGGAGAAGCCCAAAATAAAGGCATAGCTTGATCATCACCTTTACCAATCGCAAAGCTTAATCTAATGTTAGTGTAGTTGATTAAATCTCTAGAAGATGTCTCAGAAGAACCTAAAAGCTCAGCAGCATCTAATAAATCATCACCTCTACCCAAAACAGATTTAACCTTATGCTCTATACCTATAGAAGCCTTCTTTCCTACTCTGAATCCAACACCAAATCCACCAGTAAAGTAAGAAGATACAGTCCATGGATCATCAAATAGAGAATCATCATCAACATCCACTTCCTCTGAACCATTTATAGCGGTAACATCGAAGTTACCAATACCAGCTCCAGCAAAAAGATAAGGATTGATTTTGTTTTTCTTGAATACTTTAAATTGATTTAGACTAGCTACAAGTGTTGCATCACCACTGATTATGTTAGTCTCATACTCGGGCTGCCAGTTTGCAAAACCATAGCGGGCTCCATCTTCTCTTCTAATATCTTCCTCTTCATCACCTGATAATGCCTCATAATTAGCATCAAAACGAACAGAAAAAACATAATCAAGAGCTTTTCTAGCATGTAGTCCTACACCGAAACCGCTGTTCCAGTCGACATCACCGGTAACTATGTCATGACCAACATTTAGACCGATTTCCCACATATTCTTAGGCTTTGACTTAATTGCTAAAGAAGAAGATGTTGCTGCTTCTTGAGCAAGCCCTGTCATATATATACCTAGAATAAGGGCTAACAATATTGAAAATTTCCTTGTCATAAGGTTCTTACTTTGAATGATTAAACAAATTGAATAATAAAATATAATTTAAATTAAAAATTTCGTGTAACTTTTGGTTTATAGCGTGAGCTTTCAGAAAAAAGCTTAAACAACTGTTTAATTACTTTTGTCAATTCTGATACGAATGGGTAATTAAAATTTGCCTTTTGATCGTATTAAAAGTAGGGCAAATTTAACAAAACAATTATTAATTCATCATATTAAAGTAATTATTAATAATAATTGTCAACTAATTATTCAGACATAGTTTCGAGTAAGAAGTAACTACTCTTTTTATATATTTATTTTTATTATAATACAATACTAGATTTGTTTACCTCATTTATAATTCTTAGGTTTCACAAATTTCAAAATATAAGTATATGTTGGTTAATTGGATAGACCCATCACCTACATCTCTTTTTAGAGATGTTTATAAAAAATACAATTCCACACCTTACTTTGAATCTAACTCCCTAGATTCCATTGAGTTATATTCCAAAATTGCTATTATCGGAAAAAATGAATCCTCTAAATTGATTAGAGAGGCTTTTTATAACCTAGAACTATCATCTATTATTGAGAATATTGCTGATCTAGGAGATATACGTAATAATGATATAAGCTTAATGACCTCTGCTTATAAAGAGCTGCTTTCTCAAGGGATATTCCCTATTGTGCTGGATTCAGACATAAACACTAGTTTAGCACTTGCTAATGCTATCAAGCGGTTAGAAAGAAGTGCTGATTATGGATTTATATCTCCTTCAACAAGTAAATCATCAAGCTGTTACAAGATATACACTCAGCTTGTTGAAGAGGAAAAAGTAAATAAATTATCGTTTTTAGCTTACCAAAAGCATTATTCAAATCCTGTAATCCAAGCTAACCCTAAGTTAGACCTTTCAGGACTCTTAAGTCTAGGTAAAATCAGAGATGACATAAAGGAAGCCGAACCAATCTTAAGAAACCAAAATATTTTGGCTTTTGATATGAAATCTATAAAAGCCAGCAATTCAATTGGATTAATAAATCAAAATAATATTGGTTTAACTGCAGAAGAATCATGTCAGCTACTAAAATATGCAACTTCATCTGAAAAACTAATGGGTCTTCATATTTATGGTTTCGAGCTAGAAAATGAAAAAGCCGGAGCCGAATTAGTGGCCTGCCTCGTATGGTACAGCATACAAGGAAGACTCAAAGTCCGTCATAACAAGCAAACAAAAAATGAAATGACCAATTTTATTGTTGACATTGAAAGCTTAGATCAGCAATTACATTTCTGGAAAAACGAAAAAAGCGAACATTGGTGGATTGAACTACCTTCAATAGGAAAAGAAAAGGGAAAACTCATCCCTTGCTCAGAAAAAGAATATCTATTGGCAAAAGAGAACAAAATGAGCGATCGGCTTTTTAATATATTAGCATATTATTAGTAGCTATGGATGTAAAAGCTTTTCTAGGGCGACTCCTCTGCTACCTTTTATCAAGATGTAATAATCTTTAAATTCTTGTTTTAAAAACCATTCCTTTAACTCATGTACCGTTTTAAAATCATTCTCCGGGAATTGGTTTCCTACAAAAATTACCTTTTCAAATCCAGACTGTTTCGCAACAACAGCAACTTTTTTATGCTCTTCAACCGAGTAGTCTCCTAATTCATACATTTCTCCTAGTATGGCTATCTTTTTATCGTGATTTATTTTTCTAAAATCTCTTAAAGCCACAATCATACTAGATGGATTAGCATTGTATGCGTCCAGTAAAAAATGATTTGAATCATGCAAAACTAATTGAGACCGGTTATTATTGGGTTGATACGATTCTAAGGCCTCCTTAATTTTCGAGTTAGGTACTCTAAAGTAAATACCGATACATATGGCGCTTAAGACATTTAGTAAATTGTATTCGCCTTTGAGTTGCGTATTAATTTTTTGCAATTCATTATTAAAATACTCTACTTGAACACACAAAAATTCTTGGTTCTCTTTAATCTTTGCATCAACAAAACCCTGTTTCTTAGATTGATAAGAAAAATACACTCCTTTTAGTGATCTCGATGCTACTAACTCATCTAAGCTTGGCTCACTTTGATTTATAAATACAACTCCTTTTCTTTTGATAAGATAATCATACAGTTCGCCTTTCCCTTTTTTTACTCCTTCTATTCCTCCAAAGCCCTCTAAATGAGCCTTTCCAATATTAGTAATGATGCCGTGAGTAGGATTTGCAATTTCGCAAAGAGCGCTGATTTCTCCCTTATGATTTGCACCCATTTCAATTATGGCGATTTGATGATTTTTTTTAATCTGTAATAAAGTTAGGGGGACACCTATGTGATTATTAAAGTTTCCTTTTGTAAAATGCGTATCACAGTTTGAAGCTAAAACATTAGCAATCAATTCCTTTGTCGTAGTTTTTCCATTACTTCCAGTAATTGCCAATACAGGTATATCAAATTCTTGTCGATATCTATGAGCAAACTGTTGCAAACAATTCAAAACATCAGCAACAATCAACACCCTATTTGAATTAAAGCCAAAATCCTCGTCGATAACCGCGTAAGCAGCACCTGCTTCTATTGCGCTTTGAGCATACTTATTTCCATTGAAATTATTCCCTTTTAAAGCAAAAAAAATACAATTTGGGCTGATGTTTCGTGAATCAGTACTTACAAGCTGATGTCTAAGGAAATAAGAGTATATGGTTTCTAATGTCAACAAAGTACTGAGGTAATTTTGGAAAACAATTACTATTGAAATTAGTCGTATGACTTTCTAAAAGCAAATATGCAAATTAATTCCTATAACTAATTGGCAAGAAGGTTTACAATGATCACAGTAAGGTAGGGCACAAAAAAAGTCTCTACACATTTTTATATGTAGAGACTTTTATATTCAGGAAGCAATAAATTTATTTAAAACTTCTATTTTGCTTTTTACGCTTAAACTTAAATGAGTTTCCACTAGAATCTTCATTTCCTTCTGGACCACCAGTTCTGGTCATGGCACATCTGAATCCAATAGTACGATCTGAGGTGTCTTCCTCTTTGAATCTTCTTGCTCCTGGTGTTAACCAGAATGCTCTATCTTGCCAGCTCCCTCCTTTAATTACACGTGACTTATCACTAATTAAAGAGGTTTTTCCATAATCATAAAATACCTCTGAATCTTGATCACCATCTAAATAGTTGTATACCTGGCCTCTTTTATAATTTTCTCTAGTTGCTACCTCTTCATCTTCAACATCTCTGTAGCGGATTCTACCAATACTATCCTTTTCAACAGGAGATCCGTTCTCATCAAGTACTTTTTGTTGAAATTTACCTCCTCTATATGGATTAAGATCATGTCCTTCAACATCTCTAAGTGTAGAAGATGTCATAGGTCTATATAAATCAAGCACCCACTCATTGACGTTTCCAGCCATATTATAAAGACCAAAATCATTTGGTAAAAATTTTCTTACGTCAGAAGTAATGTGAGATTTATCATTAAGTGCTCCAGCCATACCCATATAATCACCACGTCCTCTCTTAAAGTTCGCTAGAATCTGACCTTGATCCCTATTCCTTATTTGAAAACGGACTGTGTTACCATTCCATGGATACAGCTTTCTATCTGTGATTCTTTCATCTTTTTCAGTAGCTTGGTTTCCAATTAACGCCAGAGCAGCATATTCCCATTCAGCCTCAGTTGGCAATCTATAAGAAGGTAAGAGAATCCCATCTTCAAATCTGACTGGTCTTTCTTCTCCTGTACTTAAATCAGGAAGATTTTTTCTTACATCACCTTGATATTGGTTATATAAGTATGCTTCAGTGTTAAAGTTATCTTCATCCCTTTGCTGAGGATTAGGATTTAAAATGCCTTTTTCAATTAATACCATTTCATTCACACGATCCGTTCTCCACTTGCAGTAATCATTAGCTTGAAGCCAGTTTACACCTACTACAGGGTAATTATCATAAGAAGGGTGTCTAAAATATGTTTCTACAAATGGCTCATTGTATGAAAGTTCTTCTCTCCAAACTAGAGTGTCTGGTCTTGCGTTTACAGAAATTTCAGGGTATGATTCCCCAAAGACTCTACCCAACCAATAAAGATATTCCTTGTAATCAATATTAGCGACCTCTGTTTCATCCATATAAAATGAAGAAACGGTAACTCTACGTGGAACTGAATTCCACTCAAACATTACGTCTTGCTCTGTATTACCCATCGTAAAGGTACCACCTTGCACTAAAACAAGATTTGGTCCAGTCGCTTGACCTTCATAATCTAGTTTTTCAAAACCACCCCATTCTTGCTCATTATACGCCCAACCTGTAGTTGAAGATTTTTCGCTCTTTTTACATGAAAATGTAAAGGTCAGCAATAACATAAAAGCAAAGCTTATTTTAAGAATTCGCATCATTTATTAATTTATACACTATTTTTACTTAGAAATACCAAATATAGCTAAAGTTTAAGGACATACAAAAAGAACCAAAAGAGAAAAAATAGAAATTTACTAACGAAACAGCTGAAAACAATCGTTGTAGTTCACTTTTCTCCTATTGTGGTCAAAATTTATGCCCACTGATATCTCATGACTTCCCGCTGAAAGTCGATTCGTTAGGCTAGAACTAACGGTAAAATCATAAGAGTACCCAATTTTAAAGCCTTTTTGTCTAAATCCGACTAGCGCTATTGCTGCGTCGGCGTTTTGGAAAGTATGCCTGTACCATAGACCTGCAAAAACTGCCCCAACTCCTCCATAAGCACCAACATTAACTTGATTTAAATCTACTTGGCGCTCAAAAAGTATATTTGGTGATAAAAACGCATTCATTCTGCGCTTATTGCCTTCTCTCAATACAATTTGTGCACCAGCATGTACTGAGTATCTAACCGGCAAACCTGTGACAAACTCCTCACTAGAAGCAAAATAAACATCATTAGGAGTGTTGATATGCTTTAAAGAAAAACCTGCATAAAAAACAGGACTATATATCAGTACTCCAGTAGAAACATCCAAAACCGTTCTAGTAGTCTCTTCAGGCTGTATTTCTTGCGATGGATTTTTTCCATTATTGCCTTCTATAATATCCAATTGATCTCCAAAAATAAGCCTGTCCCAATCTAATCTTGTTTGCCAAACTCCAGCCTCTACACCCAACTTAATATTGATGTCGTTTCCTAAGTTGACTTTATAGGCAAAAAAACCAGTTAAATTATTTATTTGAAATAATCCATCACCTGCACTATCAGATGATATCTTCGCCCCTAGTCCAATATTCAAAGGCTCTATAAACTGATCGACAGCTGCAGCATAGGTTGAATAAGCTGTCCCTGGCCAACCTGACCATTGATTTCGATAATTCAAAACTATATTAGGAGTGTAAGTATTTCCTGTAAAAGCAGGATTTGTTGCTAATGGAGAAGCATAGAACTGACTAAATACAGGGTCTTGACCATAAATAGGCGAACAAACGAAAATTCCGATTAGTATTGAAAAAAAGAGTGTAAGAGTTCTATTCATTCTTTAATATAGTAGTTTTTGATTAATCCCGCACAAAATAAGTCTTTTAGCGTGTTAAATGACAAATATTCTTGCAATACCAGTCTCATAACTGCGTTTTTGTGTTGTATTTTGAACTTTACTTATTTGTACAACGATATATTCAAAAATCAAATTGTAACACAATCTTTAAGAATCTTCATATGAAATCGTTTTTGACTACCACTTTTTTCTTATTAGGTTTTATTTCATTCACTGTGGCACAACAAAAATTGAGCTATTCAGTGCAAATTGATTGGACTGAAAACGGACTTGAAAGGGAATACAGTGATGGTTCAATCCAGCGAATTCCATTTTTTAAAGATTCATACTTTTCTAAACACAATTCTCCCCTACCGGTTTTTCATAAAAGTTTTAATTTAGATCATCCTTCAGATTTTCAAACCACCATTTCTAATGTTATCTCTGAGCCATTATCGATCGATTACGATTATAGTGCAATCAATCAATCAAAAAAATTAGAAGCTCAATGCACTTATACGCAGAGCAGGGGAAAATATATCGGGCATATAGATATTTGTCCTATTCTTTTTGATGGTCAAAACTACAGAAAGGTAATTTCATTTGATCTTAGTGTTATTGCTACAAAATTAACCAATACTATAAATAAAACTCCTCCTCCTACCGTAACTGAATCAATTCTTGCAGATGGCGATGTTTTCAAAATTGCAGTCCAATCTGAAGGTATGCATATGATAGACATGAATTTCTTGAGTTCAGAACTAGGAATTGACATCGACAATATTTCTCCATCACAATTTCAGATCTATGGCTCTGGTGGCGGTATGGTAGCGGAAAGCAATGACCAAGAAAGGATAGATGACCTAGTTCCTGTAGCCATGCAAATGATAGGTCTAGGCGATGGAACATTTGATAACGGTGATAAAATCATTTTCTATGCAGAAGGAGCAACCACTGACCAAGTAGATATTAGCACGAGAAAAATTTCCAAACCAATAAATGTCTATGATGAAGAGAACTACTACTTTATCAAGATTGGCAACGTAACCCAAAACATAGTTCAACAAATTCCTTCAATTCAAAATACTCAGGGAAGTACAGATCAGTTTGATGGATTCACTAATATTGAAGAAGACAACATTAATATACTTCATGAATACGCTTTTACTCAAGGCTCTGGCTTTCACTGGTACATGCAAAAATTTGAAGGTCTTCGAGAGCAAAACTACAATTTCACAATTCCAAATCTAGTTACTAGTGAAAATATGACTGTAGAAAGTGTATTCGCCGGTAGATCAGACAGAAGCACTAGATATAACATGATTATAGATGGAGTAAATTATGAAAGTAGCTCTATCAACAGTGTCCCTACTACAAATATTGAAGCTCAGCACGCGACTAGGGTAAGATTTACCCAGGAGGTAATTCCTAATACTGATAATATATTAGTAACAATTTCCTACCCACAAACAAGTGCTGCAAGTACTGGCTGGCTTGATTACGTCGCTATCAACGCTAGACAAAGACTTATTATGGAGAACAATGAGTTGATATTTAGAGATTTTAAATCTCTTGATAATAACAGCACTACATTTAATATCCAAACAACCAATCCAGACCTTCAAATTTGGAATATTACAAACGCCTTAGACGCAAAGGCCATAGACGCAAGCTTCAGCAACAACACGCTTAGATTTGGAGCGAATACCTCTACATTACAAAAATTTATCGCATTTGATTTGAATACTGTTGACAGGGCTCCTACTGCACTAGGTCAACTAGAAAACCAAAATTTACATCAGATTTCAGAAGCAGACATGATTGTAGTGTACCCAAGAGAATTCGAGGCGCAAGCAAAACAGTTTGCCGAGCATAGAAGTTCTTTTAGCCAACTAGATGTGAAAACGGTTTTAATTGACGAAATCTACAATGAATTTTCATCTGGCAGAAAAGACCCTTCAGCGATTAGAGACTTCTGCAAACTGGTTTATGATAGAGACCCCGATCTTAGATACCTTTTATTATTTGGTGACGGATCATTTGATCACAGAGGAAATTACGACAGTGCAAACGGAAACAATCCTAGTAATTTTATCCCAGTGTACGAAGTAGAATCTCTCAACTCTATCTTCGCTTACCCCACGGATGATTACTTTGGATTATTAGACCTAGACGAAGGAGGAGATATTTCTGGAGGCTTAGATTTGGCTGTTGGTAGATTGCCAGTAAAGACTAGTTCTGAAGCCCAGCTAGCAGTCAATAAAATTATTAGCTACGAAACAGATCCTGAAAGTTTTGGTAACTGGAGAAACGATATTGTCTTTGTTGCAGATGATGAAGATAGCAACACGCACCTTGATGATGCGGATGGCATTGCCGAAATGGTTAGAGCAGATCACAATGAATTCAATATTAATAAGCTCTACGCAGATTCATATCAACAGATATCAACTCCTGGTGGGGAAAAATATCCCGACATGACAGAAGAACTCAATAAAGTTATGTTTCAAGGTGCCTTGACTGTAAATTATTTAGGACACGGAGGATCCAAGGGCTGGGCGCAAGAACGATTCTTAGACCTTAACGATATCGATGGATGGTCAAACAGTAAGAATCTTCCACTTCTGGTTACTGCTACTTGCTCCTTTACTGGATACGATGATCCCACATTCGTTACAGCTGGTGAACGTGCCTTCTTGAATCCAAACGGAGGAGTCATTGGATTGATGACCACCGTTAGAGCTGTTTTTGCCTCTGAAAATGAAAGACTCACCAGAAGTGTTTTCGAGAGAATTTTTGAAAAAGAAAATGGGAAAACGATACCATTTGGAGATGTAATGCTAAGAGGGAAAAATGCACAGAGCGGAAACGCCGCCAACGATAGAAAATTTGCGCTGATAGGTGATCCATCTATGCGTATTGCAATCCCAATTCATAAAGTTCAGACCTTATCCATCAATGGAAATGCGGTTGATACCATACCTAGAGACACTATTCACGCACTAGATCAAGTGACAATTAACGGTCAAATCACCAACCAAAACGATCAATTGTTAAGCGATTTCAATGGTAAAGTTTTCGTAAAAGTCTTTGATAAAATCAATAACATTAGAACCCTGGCCAATGATCCAGGAAGTAATATCACAGAGTTCAAAAGCCAGAAAAACTTAATTTTCACCGGAGTTGCTAGTGTACGAAATGGGCTTTTCGAGATAAAATTTGTAGTCCCAAGAGACATAGATTATTCTTTCGGAAAGGGTAAAATAAGCTACTACGCTACTAATGACAATGCAGAGGATGCAGGTGGTTTTTACACCAATTTTATTGTTGGCGGAACCAATCCAGATGGAGTGGTTGACAATGAACCACCCACTGTTGAGGTATTCATGAATAATGAAAACTTCGTGTTAGGAGGAGTTACATCACCTGACCCTATACTACTAGTAAATCTGTCAGACAATTTAGGAATAAATGTTGCAGGGACTAGTATAGGTCATGACTTAACAGCGGTTTTAGACCAAGACAATAACAATGCGTTTGCATTAAATGACTTCTACGAAGCGAAAATTGATGACTACACACAAGGAACTGTGCGTTTTCCACTCTTTGACTTAGAAAGTGGCAGACATGAAATTACAGTGAAAGCGTGGGATGTTGCAAACAATTCAGCCGAAGGGTTTACAGAATTTATAGTAGCAGAGACACAAAACTTAGCTCTTGAGCAAGTTTTAAACTATCCTAACCCCTTCACAACCAACACACAATTTATGTTTGAGCACAATCTGCCAGGTCAATTGCTAGATGTACAAGTGAGAATTTTCACCGTATCAGGCAAATTGGTAAAGTCCATTAATGCAGAAGTTGTTTCTGATGGCAATAGAGTCAGAAATATCACTTGGGATGGTAAAGATGATTTTGGCTCAGATATCGCTCGAGGAGTATACCTTTATAAAGTAAAGGCGGCGCCATCAGATAATTTAGGTATTGAGGCGGCAGAAAGTGAGTTTGAAAAATTAGTGATCTTAAAATAATAATACTTAACAATGCGTTAAGTAGTGCAACTTGACCGATTACACGTTCATGATGCGTTTTCATCATCGAAATTGTTACTTTTGCACAGCTTTTAAATAAAAAATCGAAGAAAAAATCGATATGAAGAAAATACTAATATATACTATTTTGTGCCTTTCATTTTTAGCGCAAGACATACAAGCACAATCCCAATGTCAATTCAATACTTCCACTGGGCAATTCGAGGCTCTTGATGGATCGCCATGTGTAAATACACTAATTACAGCTTTACCATTTTTAAGAATTATACCTGATGCTAGATCAGCGGCTTTAGGAGATGCGGGAATTGGACTTTCAGCAGATCCCAATGCTGTATTTTTTAATGCCTCAAAACTGACTTCAGCAGAAAATAATTTAGGTCTATCTCTTACATATACACCTTGGCTAAGATCTTTAGGGCTCAATGATGTGTACATGGCCTACCTTTCTGGATATAAAAAACTCGACGATGATCTTTCAGCAATCGGTTTTGGATTGAAGTTTTTCAATTTAGGTCAAATCAACTTTACTGACGCCAACGGGGAGTCCTTGGGGCAAGGAAATCCAAACGAATTTGAATTAACTGGTTCTTATTCAAGAAAATTATCCGAGAAGCTATCAGTAGGTATATCGCTTAAGTTTATATTCTCGAATCTAGCCGCAGGGCAAGCAATTAATAACGTAGAAATTACCCCTGCTACAGCTGGTGCTGCAGATTTATCCTTGACCTATATCACCCCTGTTGAGCTAGAGAATATGGATAGCGAATTGACTATCGGAGCTGCTATTACAAACATTGGAACGAGAGTTTCCTACACCAATAGTGTGAATCAAGATTTTTTACCTGCCAATTTAGGCATCGGTGCTGGATGGAAGCTGAAGCTTGATCAATACAATGAACTTACCTTCCTGACTGATTTCAATAAATTATTGGTTCCTACACCTTGTGTTGGAGCAGATTGCGAACAAGGCGGAGACCCTAACATTATTGACTACAAGGAACAAAGCGTGATATCTTCGATTTTCAATTCATTCAGCGATGCACCCAATGGTATTGGTGAGGAATTTAGAGAGATTAATTATTCTCTAGGTATTGAATACTGGTACGACCAACAATTTGCTGTTCGTACAGGATACTATGCGGAAGATGCGACCAAAGGAAATAGAAAATACTTCACCTTAGGTTTAGGTATCAAGTACAACATTTTTGGTCTTAACTTCTCTTATTTGATTCCAACCAATTCGCAAAGATCTCCATTAGATAATACACTAAGATTCTCTTTACTTTTTGATTTTGCAGAAGCTTCAGATAACTAATCTGACTTAAGAAATATAACTTATACCATAGCCGCTTAGCTTCACAGTTAGGCGGCTTTTTTTATGGCACTTTAGACAATCGTTTGGGCGGCTCTACTGCTTCCTTTCACACTTCACAGCCCACAGCAGTAGACCAGGCTTTCCAGGACTCCACCTTCGTTTCGGTCCCGAAGAAAAAAATTCGGGACTGCTCCCCTACGGGTCGCCTCCTTCCTATCCTTACCGCAAAATAGAGACTCCTAATTTATTAATTCTATATCACATATTCCTTGCATTAATATAATATTGTAGTATCTTTGCCATCCAATATCGCGGGGTGGAGCAGTTGGTAGCTCGTCGGGCTCATAACCCGAAGGTCACAGGTTCAAGTCCTGTCCCCGCTACTAAGTAAAAGGCTGTTTCATAATTGAGACAGCCTTTTTTTTGTATGCTATTCATACCTGAGTCCGCTCCGTAAACTCACATGACCACAATATGATTCTTTTGGCGATATTTTTCATTTTCTCAATCCACTGATACCTGTGCGACAACTAGTTGGCGTGCTCAGGTATCACAGAATTTCAAGAATAAAAAATCTCCTACTAAATCTCCCATTTTTTTTTAAATCCGCTAGTTTTCAGAGTGGATTCATACATTATCATTGGATCCACCTTATACACAGTTGTACTGCAGCATAACTTCTTTTTAAAACTCGTATATCTTCGGAGGAAACTCTTATTAACATTTGATAATCAACGCATTATAATCAAAATGAAAAGATAGTAATACTGTTATTTTTGATAGCAATAAAACAAACTTAAAGCGAAGCTGTTCTAGCCTTGAAACAATTGGAGCCATAAGAATTATACAAATAAAATAGATATGAAGACCTTGTTAACAGTAATCGTAGTTTTATTTACAAATCAAATTGGCTTTTCACAATTTGGAAGATCAAATAATATACACTCCGCTCAAACTCATACTTTTGAATCTGAAATACGCACAGTACTCCCTTTGCTACAGATGGCTAACGAACAGATGAAATTATTTGATTTTGAGCAGACAATTGAAATCTTGGATAATGCTGTAGCTCAAAATCCAAATTCTCCCGAAGCGCTTTTAGCACGAGCTCGCTTCAAGAAATCTGTTGGAATGGAGAGCGAGGCCATTGAAGACTTAAATATTGCAAACCAAATAAATCCATATATCGCTAATCTTTATGGTTACAACGGTAGCAAAGGACTTATGAAGCTCATAGCATACGAGCCTGAGTTAGCTGTACAGAGATTCAGCGCTAATGGAAAGTTCAACTATTACTATCAAGAAATTGACCGACAGTTTAGTTCTGGAAACTATGAAATTGAGAAATTTAAGAAATTGGAAAGTGCTCTTGAAGCATTAGAACAGGAAAAACTTTTACAAGCAATGAGTGAGATTGAAGGTATACTTACAATTTATCCTCAGTCAGCTATTTCTTATGACCTCAAAGGACTTATATATAAGAAACAAGGCAAACCCAAAAAAGCAGAAGCTGCATTTAAAAAAGCCGTTAGTATAGAACCTCAATTTGCAATAGGTTGGTATAATCTGGGCCAGATAGAACGTGAACTTAAAAATTATAACGAATCAAAAGAGTATTTAGATAAAGCAATTAATTTACAATCCGACCTTACAAAAGCATATTTTGAAAGAGCACTGCTTTTAAAAGAAATGGGACATAAAAAAAGTGCGTTGCTAGATTATAACTCTATCGTAGAGATGACAGGAAGCAATTATAGAGAAGCATTTTTAAATAGAGGACTTACTAAAATAATGCTTGGAGATTTTGCTGGAGCCTTAGCAGATTTAAATAAAGCTATAGAAGATTATCCAAGGAATCCAGAATTGAGAAAAAACAGAGGTAACCTCTATTTACTTTATGGTCTGCATAAACTAGCAGTAGAAGATTTCACCAAAGCCATTGAATTGGATCAAGATTATGCAGAAGCATATTACAACAGGGGATTAACTTTTATACTCATGTTTGATAAAGTATCTGGAAGTGCTGACATAGCGAAAAGTGCATCATTAGGTTATGAAAAGGCTATAGAAGTAAAACCCTATTTTCTAAGCAATTAGATGTATTTAGACTGGTTCCTTTGAGGAAAGCATGGTAATGATTATCTAATTTGGCAATTGAAAAAACAATTTTATGCTAGTCTTTCAACAAGAAGGGAACTCAAGCAATAAAAGCATAGTCTTTTCATTTTATCATCACCTCTAAGATATCTTTTAATCCTTTTCATTTGCTATTTTTGTATTCAAAAAAGAAATACATATGAGCAAAGTAAATGACGTATATATTGTTTCCGCAGTGAGAACACCCATTGGTAGTTTTGGCGGAATGTTTAAAGGGATTAGCGCCACAGAATTAGGAACAACAGCTATCAAAGGAGCCCTTATAAAAGCGAAGGTAAAAGTAGCCAACGTAGATGAAGTATTTATGGGTAATGTGGTGAGCGCCAATCTAGGACAAGCACCAGCTAGACAATCAGCTCTCAAAGCAGGTATCCCCAATAGTGTACCATGCACTACCGTAAACAAGGTGTGTTCATCTGGACTAAAATCAGTAATGCTAGGTGCTCAAAGTATCATGCTTGGCGACAATGACATAGTCGTTAGTGGAGGGATGGAAAGTATGTCCAACATCCCATATTATTTACCTTCTACAAGATGGGGAGCAAAATATGGCCAAGGCGCAGTTGTCGATGGGCTTCAAAAAGATGGGCTAACGGATGTTTATAATCAGCAAGCGATGGGTGTTTGTGCAGATGCTACTGCCAAAAAATACAAGATCTCTAGAGAAGAGCAGGATACATTTGCTATTAATTCCTATAAAAAGTCAGCTGCCTCTACAGAAGCTGGCATCTTTAAAAATGAGATTGTTCCAGTATTGGTACCTCAAAGAAAAGGCGATCCTATAAAAGTGACTGAAGACGAAGAATATAAGAATGTACGCTTTGAAAAAATTCCAAACCTCAGAGCAGCTTTCTCTAAAAATGGAACAGTAACTGCCGCTAATGCATCTACCATTAATGATGGTGCCTCTGCAATAATTTTAGCCTCCGCTAAGGCAGTCAAAAAATACAAGTTGAAACCAATCGCTAAAATATTATCTTTTGCGGATGCAGCACATGAACCAGAATGGTTCACAACCGCCCCACCAAAGGCTACAAAATTAGCCATTAAAAAAGCGGGCATCCGAAAGACTCAGATTGACTATTTCGAAGTAAACGAGGCATTTTCTGTAGTGACCATGGCTTTTATGCAAGACATGAAAGTGAAAGCCAGCAAGGTGAATGTACATGGTGGTTCTGTATCCTTAGGACACCCGTTAGGCGCTTCAGGAGCTCGAATACTCACTACCCTGACTAATGTCTTAAATGAAAAAGAAGGCAAAATTGGATGTGCTGCTATTTGTAATGGAGGCGGTGGAGCTTCCGCCATGATTATTGAGAGGGTATAATAAATTACTATTCTTACATCAAAAAGGGCAACCCCAGTTCGGGCTGCCCTTTTTTGTCCTAGACTATTGTAAACTATCTATTTCCTTTTGTAGTTCATCCTATCTCTGATAGATCCGTCTTTTCGATGTATTACCACAGATGAACCATAATTGATTGCTATATCCCTTGCCCTATCTATGGCCTCCTGCTGGTTCCCAAAGACTGCTGTATACTTTTCATTCCCTGCCCCCTTTACCGCCCAGCCATCTTCATGTGGTACTACATGCTGATTGTAGGTGGGAGGACTCGTCTTTAGACCAAAACTTTTCAGAACATCCTTGATTATCTTTCCGAGCAGCTTCATCCAGAAAGACCCATCTCTTAAATCTGACATAGCGTTTTATTTATTATAAAAGCCTAATTTACTTAAATTAATATAGTCTCTAAAATCGAATGGTCAATCCAGCCAAAAAATTAGTTCCTGCCTGCGGGTATAGAAAGTTTTCCGTGATCAAATCTCCAAACACAAAACTGTAGGTATATCCATTAGCACTATATAATGTATTGAATAAGTTATTCACTTTCAAGTTTACTGATATCTCTTTAAATCTCTTTGAAGGTATAATGTACTGCCCCAATAAATCTGTCACCAAGTAGCTATCTAAGGCCCTATCCTCATTAGAGGTATTGTCTAAAAATTGCCTGCCTACATATTTTGGATACAATCCAATCTCAAAGTTTTCAATAGGTCTCGCTATAAGTTGTGCGCCAGCTATGACGTTTGGAGAAAAAGCAATATCTGTATTTTCAAATCCATTGGTAATCACCTCAAATCCATTGGTATAATCATAAATTACCTCATTAAAGAAGTTAATTTTATTCTGACTTAGAGTGGCATTTGCTCCAAA
Source organism: uncultured Saprospiraceae bacterium (assembly GCA_937923345.1). Taxonomy (GTDB): domain Bacteria; phylum Bacteroidota; class Bacteroidia; order Chitinophagales; family Saprospiraceae; genus JALZVN01. Next base: position 29,839 of record CAKZVJ010000135.1, on the reverse strand, counting down.
AATAAACATGTCATTGATCTGATACGAACCGTTAATCTCAATACCAGCTCTAAAACTGTCATCTACGTTTCTTCTGATAGTCGCTCCTACGTCATTTAATTCTCCAGTAGGCACCAATTGATTATCATAGCTCATGTAGTATAAATTAGCGTTTAGAAGAAAGTCTCCCGCCAGTTTCTTATACCCCAGCTCTAGGTCATATAGTGTTTCATGTGTAGGTTGTTCATTCTCAAAGGCATCAATAAAATCAGATCTTGAAGGCTCCTTATTCGCCACTCCTAAAGAGGAGTAAAGTAATTGGTTCTTAGCAACTCTATAAGTTAGTCCTACCTTAGGATTGAAGAAACCAAAAGTCTCATCAACATCGTAACTCACTAGATCATTATCTACTCCAGTAGTGGTGTAGTCAATAGCTCGAAATTGCAAATCCACATAAGCGCTTAACTTATCAGAGAGGCTATGATCGAGCTGAGCATATATATTTGCATCATCCTTTCGCGCCACCCCATCATAGTAATTAGCTCCCTCATTAACGATGGTCTCAAGGTCTGCTTGTATAATCTCACCAAAGTGATCTCCATCATATCTATGCACTGCGCCTCCAATAGTGACATCTGTCTTTTCGTTTCCAAAATTCACACTGGCTACTGCTCCATAAAAATCATTGTCAAGCCATCTCCTCCTTACCAAGTTGGTAGAAAAGAATTCCTCACCACCAATTACTACATTAGGCAGACCATAATCCGCTAAATCATCATTAAATCTAAACTGCTCAAAAAATCCCCTGCCTCTGGTATAATGAAAAGCTAGTTTTCCACTTACTCCTTTGAGGAACTGCTTATTGATATGTACTTGATAATGATCTTGTCTATAATCATCTACTTCGTCTTCGTAGAGGTAGTAATTATACCTTCTATCTGAAGTAAACAAGTTGATAGAATCTTCTACCGTATTGTACAATACACCAACATTATTGAAGTAATGCGTGGTCAATGCATCTCTATCTCCTTCTACTAGGGCCTCAGGTGTACCAAACCATGATTGGAAAGTACGCTCCTTACCCAACATGGCAATCGCTTGTACACTAAAGTCATCTACAAAATAACCTGCAGATAAAAATGCCGACCGTAAATCTGAGGTAGCCCTATCTACATAACCATCAGAATTTATCAAAGACAGTCTGCCAGAAAAAACTAAATTGTTCTTCAATAATCCAGAATTTAAATTTAGGGTGTGCTTACGTGTATTGAACGAACCTAAAGTATTACTCAACTCTACAAAGGCGTCTTTTTCATAGCCTTTGGTATCGATGTGTACACTGGCACCAAAGGCGCCAGCTCCATTTGTAGATGCCCCTACCCCTCTTTGTATCTGAATACTATTGGTAGAACTCGCCAAATCAGGCAAATTGACCCAAAACGTTCCTTGCGATTCTGAGTCATTTAAAGGAATGTCATTGATAACAACGTTGGTACGTGTGGCGTCACTTCCTCTCACACGGATACCCGTATATCCTATCCCAGCACCTGCATCTGAGGTCACTACTACTGAAGGTGTATTCCGCAACAAATAAGGAATATCTTGACCTAGGTTTGCTTTTCTAATTTCCTCTTCATCAATGTTTTCAAAAGAGAAGGGTGCTTCTTGTTCAACTCGAAGAGAATTGACTTCGACAGTCTTTAAGAAATTTGAACTTGCAGTCACTGTGATTTCAAGATTAGCATCTTTAGGAAGGCTAATGGGCTTTATGTAATCTTCATATCCAACGTAAGATACATTGATGACATAGTCTCCATCCTCAAGTCCCTCAATAGCGAAGCTTCCATTCAGATCAGTGATGGCTTTTTGATCGGTTTCTAAAATTTCAATTAAGGCACCAATCATGGGCTCACCAGAAGCCTCATAAATTTTGCCTGTAAAAGTAGTCTGTGCATCAACAGCCAACAGCGTACCTAACATAGAGATACAGATAAAGAATAACTCTTTCATCATAAATCGTTTAGCGTTAATACTGAGGTAGTATAAACAGTGGTTAATAAAAAAATAAGGAGCAAAGAATTCGCCCTGTACCAAGTACTCAAAAGAAAGTGATTTGCAGCATTTCTGTTATTTATTTACCACAATCAGTTGTCAGTGAGTACACATCCCTTCGTCGGAATTACCCGTGTCAGGTTCTGTGGGTATAATCTCAGCCTTTGAACTAAGTCAAGTTGGCACCCCATGAGAATTGGTGCAAAACTACATCAAAAAATCAATTTAGTGATAGAATTATCTAAAAATCTAGGTTTTTGAGCTTATCTGATATTTCTCCTGAAATTTCATTTCTAAAATCAGTTTCAAACTGAGCAAAATCCGCTCGTAGAATGGGCTCATCAAATTGTCCATTTTGTAATCGATGGATAGCATCACTCACTACTAACAGGCTAGATAAAATATGAGAAGAAATGAGAATATATTTTCCTTTCTCTTTTAAGGACTGTATGATGCGAATGAGTATTTCGTTGCTTTGTAGATCTACTCCATTGAAGGGTTCATCTAGTATATATACTTCTCGATCTAGAAGAATCAAACCCATAAATGCAATTTTCTTTTTCATTCCTGTAGAATAATCCTCTACAAACTCATCAAGAGGCAATTGGAATATATCATTCCATTGTTGATAATTTTTTGTTGGAGCTACCAGCTGTAAGTACTCTTTTCCTTTCATGAGTGGATAAAAGAAATTATCCGTTTGGAGAAAAGCCACATCTCTTTTCTGAATAGGTACATTGTTTAATATTACACTACCTTCTTCCGATTTCTTTAGTCCATACAAAGTATTGAAAAACGTAGACTTCCCTGCCCCATTTGTTCCTAAAATCCCATGTATTGTTCCAGGTGAAAATCTAACGTTGAGCTTATCTAGCACTACATTTTTCCCATACGAAACAGTTAACTTACCTACCTCTATCATAGCTTACCAATAATAATTTAAATTTCTTTTCGCCTTGTAGTACTGGATTATACTCATTACCAAAACTACCAATTGAAATCCTGGCACTAACATAAAAATGAGCATAATGCCTGCAAGTATATTGGAATTGTATTTCAGAGTAGCAGGTCTATAGAAAACATATTTATTGCATATAGAAAATACTATCATTGTCGTATTTGCAGCGAAAATAAGTAGAAATAGATACCAATACTCGAATGAGCTGATAAGTCCAATAGCATAAAATGGGGCAATCAACAACTGAACACACATCCATATTCTAAATATTTTTGACCATAAAAATTGCCTTACTGAAGCATGGTAGAATATCATTTCTTTAGGCTCAAAATATTCTAAGGAAGATTGAAATATGGCGATAAAAATAAAGGTGAAAATAAATATGCTTATCACATTCGCTGAAAATAGCAAACATAAAATATAAAACAGCCCTAAAAATATTCCATACCTACGAATTATATATTTAAATTCAAGATCAGGTAAAGGAATATCTATCCTCAAGGCTGTGCTTCCTCTTTTATTATTATCTAAGTATTTAGCAATAGCGGGCCAAAGGAAAGCCAATAAAATGCCCACCCCAAGTATCCATAATGCTGCTTTCCATTTTCCTAAACCAAATAGAAGTATGGTCAGTGGGATTGTATACAAGCCAATATCTACAAGGTAGATATAAGACACAGATTGTTCAGAATGAATCAGAAAATTATAATCAGTACGCTGAGAGAGTACTACCATAGTTAATATGCAATAAAAACATGCAATATAAAAATCGGAAAGCGTTATTAGATTTTCTAATCCTTGTAGGATCATACCACTTAACAAAAGAAATGGAAGCAATATATATAATGCCCCAGTCTGCCTCACATACCTAGCCAACTGTTTGCATCTAAAAAGTAAAAATGAGTAGTTCATTCAGGCTTATCGCTTATTTCATAAAGTTAAGATTAAGCAGTATGATTCCTATCTTTTTATTTGGGAAAAGACATCAGCTTTTGTCTGGCTACATATTGCTTTTCATACATGTAACACAATGAATTTTGGGAGTTGAGTTTTCACCAATCTCGTAGCCTTCAGACCACCAATTGGTCATTTGTTCAGGGTCAAAGACAAAAACTTGTTCAGATAAAATACGAGGAGTATAATAGAAGTGTATATCAACGCTTTTATTTAGTGCCTCTAACTGACCTATGGTTATGTCATCGAGGCTTCCTTGGTTCAATATAAAATTGAATGTTTTGACTAATAATTGAAATACATTTTTACTTTGGGGTGTAGTTACGGACTTTTGCAAGGGTCTTAAAGCAATAACATCTACCATGCTTGCAGATTCATTTATCGCTTTTTGTATAGGGATAGAGGCTCCGAAACCACCATCTCCGTATTCAATCCCATCTTTAATCATAAGACTCATAAAAGGAACAGCATTGGCAGAGGCCCACATCCAATCACAAAACTCATCGTATTCGCAGTCATCAGTACTCTTATACTCTACTTTCTCATGCGTCAAATTAGACACGGTAACAATGGCTTTTTTACCAGCATTACGGATTCTATCAAAATCTTCTTTAAGAAAGCACTTTTTAATCAACCCTCGTAAATTTGTACTATCTCCAAAGGATTTATGATTAGAAAAAAGCAATTTGGCAATGCCAATAAAATTCATCGAAATATTGAAATCGTCCGCGCCATTTTTCTTGATTTTAAATGGGCTTACCTTATAGATACTTTTTTGACTTACTGAGGTGAATATCTTTTTGGCTACTGCTAATTTACCAGCAGCCAACAATGGTGCTAAAAGACCTCCTGTAGAAGTACCAATAAACAATTCATACTCTTTGCCGCATCCATTCAATAAGTATTCTGCTAATCCTCCAGCGTAGGCCCCTTTACTCCCTCCTCCAGATATAACTAATGCATTCATATTATCAAATTGTAAATACTGGCTCCTTGGGGCATTTCATTTTTATCGCCCCAAGGGATAAACAATCACAGAATAACAATAGTTTCTGAGGTTTTGTAAAGAACAAGTATTACATTATTATTTTAGGATTACTTAGCATAAATCTTTGCAAAGCGCACTAACAATTAAGTGCTCCACAAACAGATATTACTTGACCCGAAACATAAGAGCTCATATCAGAAGCTAAGTATAAACAAGTATTTGCGACTTCCTCCCCGCTACCTAATCTCTTCATTGGAATATTTGTTAGAAAATTTTCTTTAGTTTTATCGTCTAATTCTGCTGTCATTTCGGTTTCTATAAATCCAGGGGCAATCACATTGCAACGTATATTTCTTGAGCCTACTTCCTTGGCAATGGATTTAGAAAATCCTATAATACCAGCTTTAGAGGCGGCATAATTTGCCTGGCCAGCATTTCCAAAAACACCTACAACGGATGACATATTGATAATCGATCCTGCTTTTTTCTTCATCATTGGTCGCATCACTTGCTTTGTCAAGTTAAATACAGACTTTAGATTAGTTTCAATCACCGCATCCCATTGATCCTCACTCATACGTAGCATCAAGTTGTCCTTGGTAATCCCTGCGTTATTTATCAAGACATCGATTTGTTTATACTTTTCTATAACTGCTGCTACTAAGTCAGCAGCTTGGTCAAAATTTCCTGCATCAGACTGAAATGCAGCCGTATCAGCACCTGCCGCGTTTAACTCAGCAACAATAGCGTCCGAACGCTCTGATGAAGAACGATAGGTAAATGCAACCTTAGCACCCTGCTTAGCGAAAGATCTAACTATCGCTTCTCCGATTCCTCTAGATCCTCCTGTGATAAGTACGACTTTGTTTTCTACATTTATCATAAGTAGTAATATTTGTGATTTGAGCGGCAAATTACAAAATTCCTCGTAAAGGTCTTAATATGGGACATCCCATAAATAAAGGTCTATAATAAGTATATAAAAATGCATGAGGGATGGAAGTGATATGAGGTGTACTAGAGTGGCTATGAAGGAATGGCTGGCGATGGATGATGTAGATCCTTCGGAAGAATACAAGCCAGCCATATCCTGAATGCCACTGTAGGATATCGAATACAAACGTACAGCCCGGTCGCTGCTGCATGGTGGGCTTGGGTCAGTAGAAAGCGACATGCCCACAGTATACTTATGAAGAAGTATAGCTCAGAAAGCGAAAAAGGGCACTACCTAAAAAGATAATGCCCTGTTTTCTACGAGTCGTTAATACAGTTAATAGACTATATTAATCTCGCCTTTAAAGTTGATTTTGTTTCCATTCTGGAACTCTATAAATGCAGAGTAGACATATGTGTCTGGCTGCATATTCTTACCTCTCCAGATACCATCCCATCCTTGTTCAGGTATATTTGGAGAAAAATTGTTCTTTTCAAAAACTTGATTACCCCATCTATCGTAAATCTGTAAACTAGAAATTTCGACAGCTGCAATATCTGTAAACAATGTAAAATAATCATTAATGCCATCCCCATTTGGTGAAAATGCATTAGGTGCGTACACTCTGGTATCGTCTTCTACTTGTACTACTACATTATCGGTCCCCATACATCCAGCTTCATTTGTCACAACTACCACATAGGTTGTCGTTCGGACAGGTTGGATTTCTCTAAAGTCAACATCTATTGGTCCTACTTCTCCATTATCTGTCCATATAATAGACACTACGTCTCCTGTAGTCTGAACAAATAAATCTGACTCTTCTCCTAATCTAATGACTTTATCTTCTCCCAAGTCTGCGGTTACTTGTTCTGGGTCTGCAATCTGAAAGAGGGTATCCCACTCACAACCGATATTATCCTTTACGATCAAAGTGTACTCTCCTGATGGCAAATTATTATATGTATTAATATCTGTAAAATTGTTTTCACTATTGATGGCATAAATGTAAGGTGCTGTCCCGCCGATCACATTCTCAATATCAAGGACTCCATCCCGCTCGCCATAACAACTAGGCTCCGCCATGAATAAAGATGCCCCGACTGGTTTTTCAGTATTTTCTGCAACGTCTATAAGCATAGTATTTGTGCATCCAGTAGTCGTATTAGTGATAGTCAATCCGTATTGGCCGGAGCTGTCTACTTCAATAGCTGGTGTGTTTAATCCCGAGGAGATACTTACTCCTGTCCAGTCGTATTGGAATTCTGCGCCCACACTTGAGTTAGAAGCATCAATAGTCACAAACTCTGTAACACAATTTAACTCTTCTGTAGGTTGAATAATGAGCTCTGGTAATACTCGGTCCTCTTCTACTTGAATATTAGAAGTAGCTGTACAGCCATTGAGTAGACTCTGAACTTCTAACGTATAAGTCCCAATTGAGTCAACTGTAACTGTGGGTGTATTATCCCCCGCTACAATATTGCCAGCTGAAGGTCCGGTCCAAGTGTAAGAAAATGAGTTATGTCCAGCTGAGATTACAGACGCTACGTCTACAGTATTTTCTGTACATGTCAACTTATCTAAGGGACTAAAATCGATGACTGGTATTTCTTGATCTTGAACCACTGAAATGCTTGTCTCGTCTGTACAACCATTAACCGTATTTCTAACCAATAAAGTAATCTCCCCACCTTGTGTCAATGAAAATGTATCATCAGAAGATATCAACTCTTGATTATCATTGGTCCAAACATACTCTAGCGGTGAACTACTAGTAGACATCAATGCGTCTACATCAATAGCTGGCTGGAAGCAATCAATTCTATTTTCTGTATTGCTAATCACTGCTACTGGCTGCTCAATATCCTGGAACACCTCGACAAAGAACTCGGCCGTACAACCATTTTCTACACTCTGAATCTCTACAGTGTAGATGCCATCATCCGCAACTGTAAGGTCAAATTCGTTACCTAGCATCTGGCCCGTATTGTCAGACCATTGATAGTTTGCATCAGTATCAAAATTGGTAATGGTAGGCACTAAGGTAGTTTCCTCAGTGACACAAGTCAGCAAATCTGGTGTAGCGATGATGGCTTCTGGTGCTACCTTATCCTCTATAATATCTATAGAGGCGGTACTCGTACACCCATTCGTTTGGCTAACTGCTTGAAGTACTACTACTCCTATTTCTGTCGCTAGGTAACTTTCTTCTGTAGATAAAACAGTTCCCATCTCATCTACCCAAGTAGGTGTAATCGGACCGCTTTCTGAGGTATAATTTACCTCCACAAAATTGTTATAGCAATTAATTATTTCTGGATTAGTAACTACCACTACTGGTGCTACTTTATCTTCTGCTACAAAAATGGTAGCGGTATTGGTACAGCCATTCTGAGTATCTGTAATGATCAATTCATAATCCCCAGTTATCTCGGCATTGGCTGCTTCTGTGTTACTGATAGATGTGCCATTTGGATCAAACCATTCGTAAGCTATCAATCCACTAAGTGTAGTAGACTGATTGGCATTGAGCATCGTAGATGGCTCAGCACAGGTCAGTACATTTGCTGTTCCCGTATTGGGTGTTGGTAGATTTTGATCAACGTCAACCGTTACGACTGCTTCTGCTGTACAACTACTGCTCACGTTGGTTACTACTAATCTGTATTCTCCTCCAGAGTTTACGTCAATTACAGGTTGGTTTCCTACAATATCTCCAGAAGCATCAAACCATGTATGAATAATTTCATTGCCTGTGGTTGAGCCCGCACCACCTATTTGCACTTGAGTTGCTGCACAAGTAATCGTAGCCGGCATCCCAGAGTCCGCATCTGGATAAACACTATTGTCAATCACTGTTGCAAAAGATTCTCTAGTACAGCCAGTGACTATATCGGTAATAATCAAATCATACTGGCCGGGTACATCAGTCGTAAAATCAAAGGCTGTGGAAACAGAATTACCTGCTTGATCAAACCACTCAAAACTAAAATCACTCCTATCTCCAGGAACACTTGCTTCGAGTGTAGCATCTGAATTTACGCAATCTATATTTCTATCTACACCTGCATTACCTAATGGCGGCATGACCGTCTCTTCTACTCTCACTAATTGAGAATCTGAACATTGAAATGCGGCATCTGTAACCACTAAAGTATAATTGCCAGGTTCTGTAACATCTACCTCAGCGTTAGTAGATATCAAAGTATTATTCGTATCAAACCATTCGTATGTGATATCAGCTCCAGAAGTAGATCCACTGCTTGATAAGGTTGTGGTAGTAGATACACAGGTAAGATCTGCTGGCGAAGCTACAATAGCTTCTGGTGTGTATGGATCCTCTGTCACATTGACCACTTCACTATTGCTACAACCGTTTATAGTATTCTGAATAGTCAAGGTATATTCACCAATCAAGGTGGTGGTAAAGGTTGGATCATTGCTCATAACATCTCCCGCATCATCTGTCCAAGTATGTGTAAATTCAGATCCTGTAGAGGTTGTTGGTCCACCTAGTGTCACTTCTCTCATGGAACAAGTCAACATGGTATTGGTGCCTGCATCAACTGTAGGTTCTACAAAGTCTTCTGTAATCTCCACAGAGGATGTATTGGTACAATTATTATTTGTATTCGTTACTACTAAAGTATACGTTCCCATCCCTGAAACAGGTAAGGTTGGATCTGTTCCTAACACACCTGTAGTTGTCGTACTCGTCCACTCATAGGCAAATTCGCTACCTGTACTCGTAGACCCTCCGCCAATAGTAGAAGTAGGCAAATTACAATCTAGCATAAATGGATTGCCGGCCTCAGCGGTTGGTGCAATTGCGTTTTGTATTACAGATATCGGAAATTCTGCAGTGCAACCATTTGGTCCAGTCACTTCTAAGGTATACATTCCTCCTTCAGTAATTACAGGTTCAATATCTGTAGAACTAAATCCGTTTGGTCCAGTCCAAGAAAAGGTAGCGCCAGTAGTGGCAGAACTTCCTTGTAAGGTAGCGTTTGTGGTGGTACAGTCAATCTCATTTGTGACTGTGGCGTCCACATCTGGTGATTGCGTATCTTCCATTACAAGTTCTGTAACGGTAGTACTACATCCAATCGGAGATGTAACTACCAAAGTATAGGTGCCGCCCTCTGTAGCTGTGATCTGTGCTCCGCCTCCGATAGGTCCTGATGGTCCTGTCCACGAAAAGGTAGCACCAGCCGTAGTTGATGAGGCAGTAAGTTGTGTGTCCTCATCTAAACAATCTAAATCGTTATCTTTAGTAATGCTGCCATCTGGATTTCCACTTATGCTGACATCGACATCAGCCGTTGCTGTACATCCATTGGTAGCCGTCACTGTAACTGCGTAGTTACCTTCTTGATTGGCTTCAAAAAATTGGTCTGTAGAAGTAAATCCACCTGGTCCTTGCCAGCTATACATAAGGTTACTTTGAGAAGAATTTCCTGTTATAGTGGTAGATGTATTAAAACAGTCTAGATTATTTGTGGAAATAGCCGAAATATCTGGCGCAGAGGTACTAGTACCTACCACTACATCTCTAATGTAAGTACATCCTGTGGTTGTGTCTTCAATTTCTAAGGTATAGGTTCCTGCTGCCTCTACATCAATAGTACTATTAGAAAGTAAAGAACTAGCACTAATAGTTCCATCTGTAGTAGACCATAAATAAGTAAAATCTGTAGGATTCGCTAAATCAGGATTTAGCGTTACGAAAGGCTCCGCACAAGTGATTGTATAAGTAGATTCAAAATTAAAAGTCGGTGCATTTAAATTTTCAGAAACAGTGACAGTTGTCTGATCTATACAACAATCCACTACATCTACTACGGTCAAAGTATACTCTCCTAGTGCATCCACTGTTGGGGTCATCGTATTTTCGCCAGAAACGATGTTTCCGCCATTAGTAGCCTCCCAAAAATATTCAACATTAGAACGCTGGGTAGAAGCAGTTCCATCTAGTTGAATTTGGTTGCCTAGACACAGTTCAGCGTCCTCTGCTTCTGCTTCGACATCTGGTAGAATACCTTGTACTACATTGATTGTAAAATCACAAATGTCTCCCTCAAATCCATCTATCATCAAGTAAAGTACATCCCCCACAGATACAGAGGTAGAAATTACATTTAGAGGCATTGCAGATCCAAAACTAGCACACAAACTTACTTGTGAGAAGGTATTACAATCATCCGTAAGGTATAATGAAGCTTGCAAACCTTTTCCAGTAGTACAATTGCCGGGAACAATATTGATAGCGACAGGCACTTCATCCACTTCAAAACGAAAATACTGATCGTTTTCTACCAATCCACAAAATGGATCTGGTGGTGGCCCAGGTGTATATCCTGCAGTAGTACCTATATAGCCATCTAGATTACAGCTCATCAAAGGTGCGCCTGCACAGTCATCCGACCCTAGTGGTGCCGGTTGACAAGTTTGTGCTTGAATGGTAGATCCTATAAAAAGAAGACAAACAAACACAGACAGAACTCTGTACAATGGTAACATATTTTTCTCATTCAACTTTAAACAATAATACCGTAGGGGGAATCAGTCTATTAACAAGATAAAAGTAGATGAGAATGAACTGAGGAGTTGAGAAAAATGATGGTAATTGTACCTAGCTAATAAGGAAATAGAGAAAAATTAACAATTTTATAACCGTATGAAAATGTGAACTTTACAATCTAAATACTCATTTTCAGAGTAGCATATCATGACATATTTAAAGCGGTTATCTTAGAATTGATATAAGGCCTAAGGAATGTTGAAATCTTGAAATACTGTATATGTACTCAGGTAAAAGATAAGCCATTAATAAGAAAGAGGGTCATTAACCTTTCGATTAATGACCCTCTTTTATAAATTAAATAAAATAGAATATTATCTAAATAAAGTGACGTCCCCTTCGTAGAATATCTCCTCACCGTCAATAAACTCGACAGTCACGTGATATACATAAACCCCTGGGTTCATATCTTCAGTTCTATATTGTCCATTCCACCCATTTATTTCTTGCAATGCTTCCGCCGGTGTCAACTCTTCCATGAAGAACATTTGCTCTCCCCATCTATCATAGACGCTTAGGTTTTTAATGCTTTCAATCAAGTCCAAATCAGCATAAACCGTGAATACATCATTCGTACCATCTCCGTTTGGAGAGAAAGCAGAAGGTATATAAACTGGTCTTGTCTTCTCTACAAAAATTGTGATCTGATCAGTGATTGGACAACCGTCTTCATCAAATGCATCGATTTCATAGGTAGTAGTACTCAATGGCGTTACAAATGGCGTCGTCCCCATGAGTAATGTATCGCTCCAGTTGGCTACATCAATGTTGAAGTTAGCAACCGGGTTCAACATGATAGAATCTCCAAATGCTATCACTTGGTTCTCTCCTAAGTCAAGTACTAATTCTTCTGCAGGATTAATCACAATAGTTGTTTCTTCAAGACATCCGTTGATATCCATAACTACTACATCATAAGTACCAGCAGTCAAGCCTAAGAAATCTTCTTGTGTACTGAATGAATCTCCACCATCTATTGAATATAAATAAGGGGCTTCACCACCTGTTACTTGACTAGATCCAATAGCTATAGACCCAGTATTTGGTCCAAAGCAGTTAACATCGTCCCCTGCTGGATTGATAGCTGTGATGATATTTTCATTCTCTAACACATCAATAGTAACTAATGTATTACAACCATTACTTGGATCAGTAACATTGAGTTCGTATGTACCAGGTTCTCCAACTGTCGGTGTCAATGTATTTCCACCAGAAATAACATTTGGCCCAGACCAACTAAAGCTCAAGTTAGTTCCAGTACTATTTCCTACTAATTGGATTACTTCAGTATCACAATCTAGCATTTCAGGAGCAGCAATAGTTGCTGTTGGAGCATTTGAATCTAAGTTAATTACTGTACTTCTCTCAAATGTACATCCGTTATCACCATCCATAACAACTACTGTATAAGTACCTGGAGCAGTAACTCCCAATAAGTCTTGAGTCGTTGGATTAGAGCCATCAGGAGTAGTCCAAGAATATGATGGATTAGTAGCTACAATATTGCTTAATCGTACATCCGTTGATCCAGTCAAACAATCTAAATCACTACTTGTGATATCAAATGAAGGTTCAACTTCATCAAGCATAACCTCAATAGATTCAGTTTGATCACAGCCGTTACTACCATCTACTACTAATAAAGTATATGTACCTGGAGTATTTACTGTAATAACAGGATCTGTTCCTATAGCAGTACCATTAAATGTCCACATGTAATCAAGATTTCCAATGCCCGTTGTAGCGGAAGCATTTAATTCAACAGATTGGACTGCGCATGTCAGTGTTTCAGGTGATGCTATAGCCACAGCTGGTTTGTTTTCGTCAGGAGTAATAGTCACATTTGCTGTAGAAGTACAACCGTTATCAGAATCCATAACTTGTACAGTAAATACACCTGATTCTACAACGTCAATTGTTTCATCTGTACCAACCACAGTCCCATTATCATTAGTCCATACAAAGCTCAAAGTACCTTGTCCAGAACTTGCTGCAGCCGACAAGGTAACAAATGCATCAGCACAAGCAAATACGTCATCCATTCCAGCATCTGCAGTTGGCTCCAGTATATCTTCCGTAATCATTACAGTTTCAGAAATATCACATAAGTTGTCACTGTTAGATACTGTCAAAGTGTATTCACCAGGAATGGTGGTCGTTGTATTTAATTCCGTAGAAGTAAATCCTCCAGGACCAGTCCATAAGTAGCTAATATTTCCAGCAGGTGGTGTAGAAGCAGAACCATCCAAGGTAATCTCCTGGTTTGCACAAGTTATTTCAGAACCTGTAGGCACTGATACCGGAATATCCTGATCTATAGCTACCGTGATAGTCTCTACTGCCGTACAACCATTATCTGCAGCTGTAACTGTTACACTATATGTACCAGGTGCAGTTGCTAAAGGACTAGCCGCAGATGGATCAGATACATCTCCTGGATTTGGCCCTTCCCATTCATATGTTCTTATATCTTCATTCGTATTTATAACAAGAGCAACTTCTGTGATCTGACAGTTCAATTGATCTGGCGTATCTCCTACCGGCATAGGCTCTGTGAAGTCCTCTGTAATTTCAATCACTCTTTCCGTTTCACATCCATTTGTTGGATCTAAAAAGTTCACTGTATACGTACCAGGCGCATCAACCATGATGGCATCACTATCTTCATTATTAACGCCAGGACCATTCCATGTGTACACCACTCCGGTAGTAGAAGATGAAGCGAGTAGTGTTGACATTGGCTCATCACAAGTCAACAATTCTACATCTGCCATTGCCTCTATATCTTCTGGCAAATCTCTTCCTTCTTCAGCATCTGTCTCTTCTACAGTGGTACATCCATTATCCAAATTGGTCACGGTTACAGAATAAGTACCCGCCTCTGTGATAACTGGATTAGCTTCCATAGAACTAAACCCATTTGGTCCTTCCCATAGATAACTTGCGTTCATGACATCAGAAGTAGCATTAACTGAAGAAACGACAGCTGGATCACAAACAACTGTACTTCCTTCTGTCATCACCACCGGCCGCTCTCTATCTTCAAGTACAACTATGGTGAAACTCGCATCACAGTCATTATCTGTATCTACAATAGTTAAAATATACTCTCCAGGGATAGTCGTCTCAATATCTTGTGCATCTACGGGGGCGAAACCAGGAGGTCCTGTCCAGCTGTAGTTTGTATTAACTGCAGAACTGGTTCCAAATATCATTGTGCTTCCATCTTCACACGTTATTGTTCTTTCCACTGTTGCACCAGGAGTTGGTAGATTATCATCACTTGTTATTTCAAAATCAGTAGAGGCAACACATCCATTATCTCCTGTAATAGTTAAAGTATAAACACCAGGAGCACCGAAGTTTGGATTTTGCTGATCACTTACAACATCTGTACCTCCATCAAGCGTCCATGCAAAGTTGGTTGCATTCATAGAAGAAGTGCTACCAAACAATTGGATACTATTCACTTGACAAGTCAATTCAGAGTCACCGGTAATCATCAAGTTTTGCGGTGCTTCAAAATCACCGAACACCTCAGTCATTGCAGTCATGGTACAACCATTTGCTGAAGTTACTAACAGCTCCCAAATACCCTCTTCGGATACCATAGGTGTTTGCCCCATCACAACTGTACCGTTCTCAGAAGTCCATTGATAATCAGCATTAGGATCATCAGAGTCTCCTTCTAACATGACCATCGGAGTCACACAGTTTAGTTGCTCTTGTACTTGCGCAATAGCGATTGGCATTGTTCTTATATCATCTACTTGCACCATCTCACTCGTAGTACAGTTGGTAAGCATATTAGTCACTGTCAATACATAATTACCTGGATCTGATACCACATAGTTTGGATCTGTACTTACTTCCATCCCATTTAAAGTCCATGAGAAAGTAACTGGGTCAGAGCCATTGGCTGCTGCTCCAGAACCACCAAGCGCATAAGTATCTTCGCCAGGTCTACAGGATAATGAAAAGTCTGGACCAACCGCTATAGTGGGTTCATCATTATTCACATCCACCATTATCTGGCTAGTGCTAGTACAACCATTATCACCTGTGGCAACTACAGAATACATACCTCCTGCAGACACATTTGGATTACTCAATCCTTCAGTTAAAGGCATCCCATTTGGATCAGTCCATGTAAAGCTAGTACCACTATTGACAGTTGGATCTATCGCAGTAAGTGTTACTGTGTTATTTGGTTCACAAAATATAGTACCAGAAGTCAATTCAATTTCTGGGGTTGCAAAATCCCATAATGGAGAAACTGTTCCAGTAGCAGTACACATGTTTACATTATCAGTAGCAGTTACAGTATATTGACCTTGCACACTAAACTCATCAAGTGTGATTTGATTTCCTGTGATTTCATTACCATTTGGATCAGTCCATACAAGCGTCACATCAGGATTATTCATCATTAATTGTCCCTCATAAGTAAGTACTGGGTTATTACAATCAATTGGTGCCAAATCTCCGCTTATCAATACCGCTTGCACATTCGGTGCATCTTGATCAGGCATGACCATTCCAGTAGCAGGTGTCTCACAACCATTGTCAAGATTGACCACTGTTACTGTGTAGGTACCTCCACTAGTAACCGTTAGCGTTTGACCATTTGGGTAAGTATTCATCCCTTGATCCGTCCATATGAAGTCCAAGTTACCAGTTGTCGAAGTCATTGCTTCTAGCACAAATTCATCTTGGCCACAAGGCAAGGTTCCACTATTTACTGTTACATTTTCTGGTGGAGCTTGGTCAGTAGTTACCATCACAGTTGACATTGCAGTACAACCGTTGGCGTCGTCAGTTATTATTAAGGTATATTCCCCCTCTACCATACCATTGATCATGGCGTCAGTACCTGCTGAACCACCACCTGGTAGGGTCCACTCATAAGATAAAGTTCCAATACCAGAAGATGACGAACCATCTAGCATTACTCCATCATCCATATTAAGACAAGTCAAAACTTGTGGCATTCCAGCATCTGGAGTTGGATCTACCATATTCTCCTCCACTATGATGGTCTCTAAAGTTGTACATCCGTTTTCTGTATTTGTAATGACTAAAGAATAAGTACCTGCGTTACCTACCTCTTGATCAGCTGCAGCACCAAGCGCAGTACCTGTGTCATCAGCTCCTTCGTACCATTGGTAAGAAAGTGTTTCCGTATTCATTGAAGATCCTTGTAGCATCACAGAAGTGGTAGCACATGTCAAATCCGCTGGTTCATCTATACTTGCATCAGGCTCAGCCGTATCTATATCTACAACAAGAGTTTCTTCAGAGGTACATCCATTGGCAGGATTGGTTACTAATACGGTATACGTACCGTCTGCATCAAACATAACATCAGGAGTACTTACTATCACGGTACCATCCATTTCTGTCCATTCGTATTCAAGATTCGCAATTGGATCTCCATTGGCATCCGTTGCGGTTGCGATAGCATTCACCATGCTCGTATTACAGTCTATTACTAAATCATCTGGCAACATTCCTAACACTGGAGATTCCATATCCATACCTAGTATAGTTTCCTGCTCCATAGTACAACCACTTTCCATATCCGTTACGGTTAATGTATAAGTGTCTGCTGCATCCGCAGTCAACACCGCATCTGTAGATACTACGTTACCATCTGAATCCACCCAAGAATAAGTATAAGGCCCATTGGCACCTGTCGGTACCGCAGCTTCGAAAGTTACTTCAGATACGTTACAGTCTAAAACAGAATCCCTTACTTCAGAAATAGAAATATTAGGCATTAGGACCGTAACATTGAATGATGTAGCCGCTTGGCAGGAATTCACACTATTGATTGCAGTCAAAGTGTACGTTCCAGCTTCCGTAATATTAGTCAGATCTGGAACATTTATTCCTAAGTCTGTACCATCTCTATCCCAAGAGTAATTGATGGGATCATTAGCTGTCCCTGTACTACTTGCATCCATTGAGGTGGTATTACAGTCTAGTGTAATATCCTCGATAGCTGTTAGGACTGGAGGATCAACCATACCTAATACATCCACTGAAGCTTCAGCAGTACACCCATTTTCAGTATCAGTCACCGTCACATTATATGTTCCATTGTTCGTTACTGTAGGCATATCTGTGTCCGCGTTAGCTATAGAAGAAACTCCATCTGCAGCTTCCCAAACGAAAGTTGAGTTATGCCCAAAAGTATTGGTATCAGAAGCATCTATAGTTACAGAAGGATTATTTAGACAATCCAACATATCTGGATTGTCAATATCAATCTCTGGCTCTCTAAAATCAAATTCGATTTCTACACCAGCATCAGCGAAACATAAGTCTGTGAAACTGGTCAAAAACCCATACACTATTGTTACTGTACCATTAGTTTGACCTGGCAATGCCTCTTCGATTTGTTCTCTTGTTAAAATTATTTGATCTAGTCTTCCATCTTGAGAAACCAGATGCACATCTATTTGCTGCCTATCCCCGTTAGAATCTACAATTTGCCATTGTTCCACAGCTGGAGTGGATCCATCTAAGGGACCCCCTTCAATTAGAATTTCATCCGTATTACAGTTAAATTCTGTTGCGCCATTAGCACCAGCTATTACAGCCGCTGCTGCTGGTGGCGGATCAGCAATAGTCAGTTCTACTTCTGTACATAGCGGACAACAAGAACCGTTATCTATAATTTGCACCGAGTATGTTCCTGTTTCATTGAAGAAACTTCCATCAAGAGTACCTCTTACAAAGTTTGGTGTTATCACCTCTCCTTGAGTAGTTGCAATCACTTCATCAGATGGATTCAACCAAAAATATGTTAAGTCTGTTGTTGCAATTCCACCTACCTGTACGTCTACGATAGCTCCAGAACCAAATTGTGGTGTGAATTCTCCTGGGTTCAATACATCAGGACACAACTGACCAGGATCATTTACTGCAGTGTCGTATTCAGGAACACCGAAGCCATCCAAAACATCAATTCTTAATTCACATACACCTCCTGCGAATCCATCCACTAAGATGTAATAAGGATTACCCGGTACCAAGTTGTTGGCACTGATAATCGTTGAGTTGTTAAACAAGCCCCCTTGACCAACAGCTCCAAAACATGGATTGTCACCGTTAAGGGTAGTATAGTTCTGATCACAATCCGTTTCTGCTATGGCGATTTGGATACCTCTTGCGTTTCCTTGATTCGCACAATCTGAAGTAGTGATCAGCAATTCTATAATATTCGTTTGTGCTGTAAATCCAATCCAGAAGTTGTTATGTGTACCGGTACCCCCACCGCAAAAACCAAGGGTAGGTGCAAACACATCATTATCAAAACCTGAAGTAGTTGTTTCGAAACCGTCTAATTCGCAAATAGTAGGATTAGGGGCATCTGTGCAGTTATTGTCAGATATCTTTCTCCCACAGGGTGAACACTCGTTCACATACAAACTACCAGCTTGAAAACCACATGGTACGGGGGGATTATCATTTGACATCTGAAACATCTCGATTGGAGGGAGTAAATCAAAAGTATTACAATCCTCATCTTGCGCCATCATAGCTGTTGTTGCAGCGATAAAAAATGATAGGAAGATTAAACGGTAAAGCTTATTCATATTTATAGGTTTTATCATTAAAGGTTCGATAAAAATAATCAATTTTTAATTTCTTTTAGCTACAATCGATAAACTTATCGCATGATGTAGCTTTTTTAAAATATCCTTGGAAAAACTTGCAGAATTGAAAACTACAATCCGCCACAAGTCCAAATAATATTTGCTTTGTACAGTAAATTAGTGCTTGAAATAAAATAAAAATAGCCAGAGAGGACCGAAATGTTTGGATTTTGAACTATTTGGGGTATACAACCATCCAGCGTGAAACTTTTCACTTAATGGATATCCAAAGTTAACTTGAAACTGAATCCTTTTCCATACCCTAAATCCAGTATTTTTCCTTACACAAAGACGATATTTCTGACAATACCATACTATGCCTAGAATAGTAATGCATTGAAAACGCTGCAATTGATGACTATTATTTTCACATTTATATTTATATAATGCATAGAGATTACATATACAAACGATTATCAGGGGCCTACCCTATACATTCGTCAGAAAAAAGACGAATGCATAGGGTCGCTATGCTACAGGACTCTCCCGAAAGTCGGGATCGGTGTTTCACACTTCGGGCGAATGCCCTCACCCTTTCGCAGCGCTAGTCCAAAAAAAGAAATGCTTTTAGTTTATAGCAAAATTATCTTTTGCCTATGGACACCTTGACCAAATCGAGCTTCAAAGAGATAAGTACCTTGAGAAAGTTCTGGAAGCGAAAAGTCTATTCTCGATGTGGAGAACTCATTTTTTATTTGATAAACTTCCTCCCCATGAATATTATAGATCAGTATTTCATTCAATTCCAATAGAGGCTCATGCGAAAACTGAAACTACCCTTTGCTTGGAATAGGAAAAACACTCACATCATTGCTATCAATCGTCAGTTCGGCAATATTCGTAGGTACCATATCTAGAGATGCCATACATCCGTTCGCATCTGTCACTGTTACTGCATAATCAAAACTTGAATCCAAGTAACGCTGCATAACATTGAAAAAAATAATTCCCGTAGATATATAACTCTAGTATAATCTCTTAAAAAACCATCAACTTTTGATGATATCGTCCTTGCTTGAATTGAGCATCTACGACAAAAGTTCCTTTTCTGTCCTTTGGCAAATTGATTTCGACAGATCCATTGTTTAGGGTTGTGATCTGGCTTGTAACTTGCTGACCATAGATATTATAAATCACAATTTGCTCCAAGTCTAAAGCAACATCATACCTTAACTGGAATGTACCATTATTAGGATTAGGAGATAATGAGACATCCGAAAGAGCAATATCCAAGGTGGATACTTGAGAAAATACTTCATCTCTAGCAGCTATGCATCCATTCGCATCTGTAACGGTCACTTCATACCCAAATCCAAGAATTGGCTCTCGAATGACAGAAATGCTACTACCGTCATTCCATGCATATGAATACTGCGGTGTGCCCCCTGACACTAAGGCTTCGAATTCACCAGCATCATTTATTTGCAAATCCACCTCTAACAAAGTAGGTTCGCGGACTATACGATTTATGATTACACTACAGTTATTTACATCGGATATAGTAGCCGTATACATTCCTGGACCTAGGTTTTCTCTGATTAATTCTCTAGTTCCATCTTCCCATTCTACCATGTAAGGAGGGGTGCCAGACATTAGAGCAACTTCAATGCCCCCATCATCATTGCCAAAGCAGCTTACATGCTCTATGTTTGCTTGAAATTCCAAGCCTAATACATTTTGTATCAGTACTGAATCTACACTTGTACAGCCCATACCATCAGTAACCGTGAGCACGTAAGTTCCATTTGTCAAATTCATTCGTTCAGGCTCAGTAGACGAATCATTCCATAAGTATTCGTAAGGACCTTGTCCACCAGATACTTGAGAAAAAATAAAACCTCCTATACTGGAGCACAGAATATAATCTATTTCCAAGTTTAAGAAAATAGCTGGGGTTGAAGGAACCACTATCTCAACGATTGTATCACAAGCCCCCTGACTAATTAATACTTCATACTGTCCAGAAGGTAAGTCATCACGTAAAACACCTGTAAATTGGTCCGCTAACCAAAGCGCTTCCATATCATTTTCTAAACCAAGATCAACAATTCCGTTTGACTCACCTGCGCAAATAGGTGCTTCTATAAGTACATCAAGATTGAAGTTGGCATCTTCAACTATAAAGGTCGTAACGACAATACTGTCACAACCACCTTGACTGATAAATTGATTAATATCTATTTCGCCTAGTAGAGACAGGTCACATGTACTCTCTTCTAAGAAGGTCGTATCTACCTGATCTGATAGTATTGTTTCTACGATTAAGAATGAGGGGCATTCTCCATTATTTATAATCGTGGTATCAAGTCCGATTTCATTTGCATCACAGGAGAATTCTTGCAAGAGGGTAACATTTGGTTCTATAAATTCAACTGTTTCTATAATAATACTATCACAGCCTTGTAAAGAGATAAAAGTATCTCGAAATATACCCGCCTCTGCCATAATACAGGTAGAAGATATAAGCTCTGTTGGTGGAAGTATATCGACTAGATTTTTTTCAAAAATGACAAGGCTGTCACATTGTGTACTACTCATCAATATGGTAGTATCAGGAGAAACATCCTCTGGATCACAAGTAAATACTTGTATGATAGTTGGCTCAAAAAAGTCCATAGTAATGTTAGTAATCACTATGCTATCGCAACCTAAAAATGAAACCAAGGTATCGATAAATATTCCCGCAGTATTAATGTCGCAGGTAAACACATCGAGAAGGGTTGGTTCGATTGGAACAAAGACAAAATTTGTAATCACTAAACTATCGCAAAATTCGCCCGTTAAAAATAATGTATCACTTTGTTGGTTTTCAAAGCATGATGTTAACTCAGTAATCGTTTCATTTTGCATCGCTTCCATAGTAGACTGCACCACTATACTATCACAACCAAACTCATTTTCAAAACTAAAAAATTCAATACCAAAAGGGCCTGAACAATTTTGTCTATTAATAAAGGTTGTATCTGATACCTGACTTTCAAATAATATTATTTCTACTGTGGGGCAATCCGAGCCAGTAATAAATATAGTATCAGAAGAAAAAGCTGCACAAGTGGGAACAATCGTTATCATCGTATCAACATCTACTAATTCATAATTTACAATAACTACACTATCACAACCATCCTTACTAATCAGAACGATAGTTTCCACCAATTCTTGACTTGGATCACAAGTCTGTTCTTCAGATATGGTTGGTTCTATTTCTATTATGTTATAATTGGTTATCACAAGGCTATCACAACCCAATTCATTCATTAAAACTATCGTGTCGTTCAAAGCTTGATTTGGATCACAAGTACTAAGAATAAGAATCGTCTCACTAGGGATGAGTGGTAAATATGTACTAACAACTACGCTATCACATCCCAGTTCTGAGCTCAAAATAATAGTATCATTTTCCACAAATGACTCACTACATATTTGATTTTCTGCAAAAGTAGTATCTATAATAATCGGAATAAATGTTTCAATAATAACCTCTCCAACTATTCCAATAGTCGTATCAGGCTCCATGTTAAATTCACAGGTGGGCACTTCTACGTATACGGTATCTGGCACTTCCGTTTCTAAGATATAATTAGTAATTGCTAAGCTATCACAACCTGCTGCATTCGTTAGCAACAAGGTATCCATCCTAACTAATGAAGGCAAGTTGACAATTACATTTGTAGTTGATAAAGAAGCTTGTAATGGAATCGTGGTTACAATAATAATACTATCGCAGCCTAATGCAGATATTAGATTTATAGTATCCATTTTGCTTTGTGACAAATCACACTCTCCTAACTCAACAAGAGTAGTATCCAAAGGCTCAAATACAGTGTTTGTTATGACAACACTATCACAAGAATTGGTAGCAAATATTAATGTATCACTCCCTACTTCTTCTACATTACAAGAAACAATAGATTCAGCATAAATAGTATCCGCCTCAGCAAGCATAAAATTAGCTATAACTAAACTATCACATCCAGACTCAGATATTAATATTAAAGTATCTAATCCTAGGGATTCCGAATCACAAGTAAAATTACTGATAAGCGTTGGGTCAACTTCTTCAAAAATATTATCTGTAATAATCAAACTATCACAGCCCGCAGTATTAGAAAGAAAAACAGTATCTAAACCTTCTTCTTGTAAAGAACAAACAAAAGCTGAGACTCTAAGAGTATCTGCTGGTAACAAATTGAAATTAGTAATAATAATACTATCGCAAAATTGACCTTCTAGCGTATCCATTATAGTACCGACCATCATTGGATCGCAAGTACTTTCCTCTAGTAATAATGGTTCTATACTGGTGTTAACAAAATTTGTAATAACGAGGCTATCGCAGCCCTCAAAATTTTGCAGCAATACTGTATCGGCAACAGTTTCTTCACAAGCAAAACCGACTTCAAAAGTGGTATCTGATTCAACAAATTCAAATGTAGTGATTACCAAGCTATCACAATCTAATGTTGCAAATATCTCAACAACTGGATCAGTCTGATTTATATCGCAAGTACTCTCCATAATGAATGTAGTATCCGCTAGTGAAAGAAAAGTAGCTGTTATCACCAGACTATCACAACTAAATTGATTGCTCAGAAATATTGTATCCATTCCTACATCTAACACATCACAACTAAAGACTTCAAAATGTGTAGTATCTGAATCCACAAAAGTAGTTGTCGTAATAACTAAACTATCACAATTGTTTTCATTTGAAAGAAACAGCGTATCTACACCTGCAAGTGAGGAATTGCAGTTCTCTATTTCTAGAAAAGTTGTATCAGAAGCTACAAGGCTAAAAGTAGTCACCTCCACCCTATCACAGGTGTCTGTAGGAAATGTCATGATCACTTCTCCAACTTGATTCTCGTCGCATGTATTCCGGCTGAAGAATGTGGTATCTATCAAATACATAATGGTCTCTCTAATTTCAATATCATCACAAAGCGTGCCTTGGTTGATGAAAAATGTATCTAATCCGACTGCGTCAGGCAAACATGTTTTACTAATAGAAAATACCGTGTCAGGCAATTCATAAAAAAAAGTTGTAATAATTATCGAGTCACATTCTGGTGTTGAAATAGTAAGAGTATCTGTCTGCATATCTTGAACAAGAGTGCAGGTTTCTGTCTCCATAAAAATGGTATCTGAAGGAAGCAAACTAGTAGTAACAAAAACTACTGAGTCGCAACCCACTTGATTGGCAAAGTGAAAAGTATCTACTCCCACAAAACTTTCCGTACAGGTACTTTCAAACAACTCCATGGTATCTGATATTCCAACAAGGATTTCTAATTGAACAATGCTATCACAACTTGAAAGCGTATTAAATGTATCTCTAAATATTCCTTCCGTAAATATTTCTTGGTCGCCCAAAAAAATACTCTCCCCATTACAAAGTGTATCTGATATAAAAGTCACCGATGCGTTTCCTAAAATTTCTACCTCTAAAAATTCATCGGAAATATCTCCACAAATAATTGGATTATTGCCTGCAATATTGGTGGCAAAATCAGTTAATGTTAATGATCCGTTTGGACTAGGTATTTGCGTTTCGTCTAAAAGATCATAAGAGAAGCCATACACACTGTAAAGACCCGGCATAAAGGTTCTCAAATCCGGGTTCGCGGAAATGTCAATGATCACATCATTTTCTGTAATAACAAAAAGATATCCATAGATAGATTCGTTTGGTGCTCCGCTTGGGAAGGTGGGACTAATCGAAAGATTCAGACTTTCATCTCCCTCACAGGCCGTCAGCATATTGTCTTCCAAAGTACCAGCATCTGCTTCACAACACTCTATCCCTTCTTGATCCACAAAGACAATTTCAAATTCCTCCAAAGTACCCTCATCAAATAATAAGGGATCACTTATTTCTAGAGACCAATCCCCATTAACAGTCCCTGTATTAAAATTTAATAAACTACCTGAGAAGGGTAAATAGGAACCGGAGTATTGTTGTATCCCCGAAAGATCTGCGTTATTCCAAATGCTATTCATTCCTGGATCAGGATCTGTGTTATTTATATCAGTGATGAAAGAGACATTAAACCCTCCAAAAAAAACCGCAGACGCCGAGGTACCGAGTGGACCAATTAGCGTAACCGCTTGACCCGCTGGTGAAATCAATTTCATTTCTAATTCTGAAGGAAAAGAATGATTAAACTTGATAAGAACAGTTTGAATGGAATTGGTCGTAAGTGAATTATTTGCTGCACCATCCACCTTGAAAGTAGCAGTACTTATGGATTGATCTTCAATATCTACCGGGCAATTGATACAACCACAATCTTGGCTTAAGACGGTCCCAGTGAAAACAAAGAAAGACCATATCAAAGCAAATGCGAAAGGACAATATGATAGATTATTTGCCAAACTTTGGAGGATTATGAATTGTTGTCAAAACCAATAACAAATAGAAAATTACTATAATATGATATTGTAATTTGTTGCTGCCAAGTGAGTTGATTGTGAGCTAATCAAAGATAACAAAAAGATTTTAAGGATTAATTAAATCTAAGATTCTTAACAAATCGTGCATTTTATTGACAGAGTCGTTATTTTTAAGCCTAATTATGATCCTAATGCCGCTCAATACTGGCATTAAATGTATCGACGAATTCTTGAACAACATGCAGTCATTATTGAAAAATATCCTTGGAATAGGCATTTTTAGTGTTATCACCTTCATTAGTTTCACCAATCGGAGTGAACTCACTAAAGCTGTCCCAGTAGAAGAAAGTGCCTATCCAATCCACAAGTACGATAGTATTTTCTATTTCAATCCTCATTATTTGACCAGTAGTTTTGATTTTCCAGTCGGCAAACCCGATGCTGAAAACTACTATTTAGCTTCCAGATTCGGCAATAGAAATCATCTTGGAGAGGACTGGAATGGAAAAGGCGGTGGGAATACAGATTTGGGTGATCCTGTCTATGTGTCTGGAAATGGAGTCGTCACCCTCACGGAAGACATTTGTTGCGGATGGGGAAATGTGGTACGAGTAGTGCACAAATTAGAGGGGCATTCCGAATTTGATTATTTGGAAACGGTATATGCTCATTTAGACAAAATTTATGTCCATGAAGGACAGCTGCTTCTGAAAGGAGATCAAGTGGGTACCATTGGGACCGCGCATGGGGCGTATACAGCTCATTTACACTTTGAAATGCGCGATTTCATTGATATGAGCATGGGTCCAGGTTATTCCAGTGATTGGGAAGGCTATCTAGATCCATCCGCATTTATACGAAATAATCGTCAGTTTTAAAGACCCGTCATTTTTTTCTATTTTAATATGCAAATCTGTCTCGAAACGGTTTAATTATTGCATTATCACCATGAGGAAAGGATTTCAAAATTCATAAGTCCTTTTTTGATTTAGCGACGAATGCGTAAAACTGTATTGACCCTTCTAGTTTGTATAGGCTTGTTAATGGAAGCCTATTCACAGACCGACTTTGTACCCCGAAGTTTGGACAGTAAAGCTTTGTACCAACTAGAATGGCAGCTAAAATCTGGAAACAGTAGATACTTAAGAGATATAGCTACTTTTCTCGATAGAGAAAATACACGCCAACATGCTATTGAAATTCTAAGGAGCAAGACGATATTTCCGTCAGAGCAAGTATCCTTAGACAAAAGCATTTCCAAAGAAAAATTCTTCGATTTCTATTATACTTATAGGAGTGAAATAAAGTACTCCCACATACTCCAGATGTACTACACTGTTCCCTTGGAACAAATCAGAAGAGACATAAAGAGTGAATCATTTGAGGCGATTAGTCCTATGGATGCATTTTCTAAACTGTGTTTAGATCTGCAACATGAAAAGAATGAACTGAAACAAAAAGAGAATTTAATTGCCCTTAAATTTCTTCAACTGCATAAAGGGGTACCGATCAATAAAATTTTGACTTGCTTAGATATAGAAGACCCTGCTATACAGCAAGGCTTGGTAGATCACAATACACTCCAGTTTATTGTGCCAAATGAGGAGTTAAAAGCGAGCGTTAATAATATAATGCAATTGCAGCCCCTCAACTCTGATTTTATAAATCAGTTGCACAATATGATCTTTGAGCAAAGTGACAAAAAGCAACCAATCGATAAGATTAAAAACAAGTACCAAAGTTTCATCAAAAATAATGTTATTCTAAAAGATAGCATAAAAAAATCCATCGAACACAAATATAAGGTTTCTGACAAATACTACTACAATGAAGTAGACTTCTACGGTACCACCTTGTGTACTAAGACTAAACCAAAAGATGATGTACGATTACTCATATCAAATCTTTTAGATACGCACGACTCGAAAGTACTTTTCTATCTTGCTGCCTTTGTATACACTAGTAAAGATGAGGGTATCAAAAAAGACATCATAAAATTGATGGAAAATCTGACCTTAATAAAAGTAAATAATGAGAAAGAAATCGAGCTTTCAAAGGATTTACTAATCTACTGGGCGCAACATTATCAAGATTATACTTGGGCAGATTCTGAATGGAGATTTGTAAGCGAGGAACAAAAATTAGCGCAAACAAAAAATCTTGAAAGATTAATAAGAAGGCTAAATTCTGTAAATGATACGATTGCTATACAGGCTTACACTTCTCTAACAGAAGGAGACCCATATGAAGTAGAAAAGCTAATCAATAAGTATAAGAAGGTAATGAAAAAAACCAACAAGAAAATACCTTCTTTAAAATATAACTACCTAGAAACAACAACCAAGCTAGTAACTTACAATAAGGAATTTGAAATACCTTACAAATTGAGTACTCCAATTCAAAGACTATTAGATCAATTAGAATATACACAAAGCGAAAAAGAAAGGTTTAATTTAGAAAATAAAATACTCTCTATTGCACAAGTAAAGGATATACCAGCACTCGAGTATTGGGGCATTCTCCACGTTGCGAATAGAGATAACTCCTTTTCTACTGGAAGATTAATTGAGCATATGTATGCTGCATTTTGGGATAAAATGAAAAATGATAGGCAATGGTTAACACACTTTATTTATAAAGCGGCATTGTTTAAAGAGCTTGATGGATCAGGCATGGCAAAAGCGTACAACAAAATAATAGATCTCAATGATGTACAATTAATAACATCCTTAAAATACATACAAGCACATACTTCTAGGACTTTGGTGGTAGACTATATCGAGGAAGAAATTTTTGGGATAGACCCTAACGAAAAATCTGATTTTGAAAAGGCGGCTGATGCAAAAGAAGAACTAATAACAAAAATGATAGCTGCCCCTGAGATCAAATACAGTCAAATAAATCAGTTATTAGACTTTGAAGAAACTCTTACTACCGACAAGGAACAAACACTAAGCTTTATCAAAAAATTAAGTCCAGCAAAAGATATCAGGAAGCTAGCCATTAAGGAGCAGCTCAACTGCCAGGACCTCATGTTTTTAAAAGAGAGAACATTTACCCATAGAGAAATTGGATCAATAATGAGATTCTTCAATAGTGAAGACCCAAAAGCTAATCTAAAATTTGCTTTAGAAGCCATTCAAGAGTTCAGCCTAGATGACCAAGCCTTTGTAGTAAACAGACTGTTTAGATATCAGTGGTTCAGGAACTATATCTATAACTCAGAGTTTATCTCTCAAGAACTGAATCAGATACTTTCTATACTATCTAGATATCTAAAAGAGTCAGAATTTATTGGAGAAATAGAGGATAGAACCACGCAAATAAATATCATTCAAATAATATTTATTGGAAAAGATATCGAGAGTCAGCTGGTGGCAAGTATTGAGTTAGATGTAGATATAGCCCTCAAGGCAGACTTACAGAAGACGATATTGGCCAAGTCTACCTTTGAAGATTTAGGGGTTATACTTGATCATGTAGATGGACTGGTAAACAACAAAGGAAATTTGGACCTTAGCTTTCTTACGGAAGATTTTGGAATTCCAATTTTTGATATTGCTACTAATGCAGAACTGCAGACCTTTTTGAATAGACACAAGAATATGAGTGTCAAAGAATTTTACTCTGCTTATTTAGAAGAGTTTGGTGTTGACTTTAAAAACAAAAAAGGAGAGCTAGACTACGAAAAGATAACCCATATTTTAAAATATGATATTATTCAGCCTTTCGTTGGTAAAGGAGGAGGAAATAGAGACTACTATGTGTACGGTATCACTAAAATTCTCGAAGAAGAATTTCAGGATAATCTGGGCTTCCATGACAAACTAAACAACTATCAGACCTTTGTTCACTTCTCTAGTATTAATCGTGCAAAAGCTTGGTACACGTATCTCCTAAATAAAGGATATGGTAAAGAAACAGCGTCTAGACCTTCCTTTGAATAGTAATGTTTAGCTTAACACAATGCTAACATTGTTGAGATAACATTTTATTTATTTAATATGTTAATATATTAGTACATTTGATAGTATTAAAAACTCCAACCTCTATGGTTTGGGAAAAAGGAATAAAATATGAAAAAATTATTTGTAATTGGTTTTTTGCTTGCGTTTCTAATGACTGCCTTTACAGTTGATCTTGACGCACAATATACACGTAAGAAAAAAAAGAAAAAGAAGAAAACGACTACTGAAAGAAATAGTGAATATTTTGATGAAAGTGGTCAAGCCATAGGAGATAGATTGTGGTATGGCGCAGATGCACTTATCAACTTTGGTAGTTTTTTTGGGCAAAGCGATTTCATTTGGGGAATAGGTCCAATGGTAGGCTA
>CAKZVJ010000134.1 GCA_937923345.1 uncultured Saprospiraceae bacterium | reverse complement strand
GATGACTGCTTTATCTAAGATGAGATTAGGTAGGCTAATGTGTTTTACCTTCGCGAATGACTTGGCTAAGGTGTAGGTGATGGTGCTGGTTTTGTAGACGACTATCTGAGGGATATTGAATAATGCAGTTTCCAAGGTAGCAGTCCCACTGGTAACAATCGCAGCGTCTGCACTTTGTAGCACGTTGTAGGTCTTATCTGTTTCAATGCGTAGGTTGTCTGGTAGTCCATTGAAAAAGGACTGGTAAAAGGAAAGCGGCTGCCATGGGACAGCAGCAATAATGAATTGGTAGGCTGGCAGATTTTGCACCACCTCCGCAATGACTGGTAGTATTTTTTCTAACTCTTGCTTTCTACTTCCTGGTAAGAGCGCGATGGTTTTCTTTTGGCTATCCTTTGAAACAGGGTCAAAATGAGCTTGGTCGATGGCATCTAACAATGGATGTCCAACAAATTTATCTTGGTAGCCGTATTTCTGGTAGACCTCGGATTCGAAGGGTAGGATAGTAAACATCTGGTCGATGTAGGCCTTCACTTTGTGTACCCGCTTTGTATTCCATGCCCAGATGGTTGGGGAAATGTAGTATTGTGTCCTGTAAGCTTGTTCTTTGGCCCACCTTGCCATTCTCAAATTGAATCCAGGATAATCTACAAAAATAACAGTATCGGGCTTAAAAGCGCTTATATCGGCTTTACAGAACTTGAAGTTCTTCTGTATGGTTCGAATATTTTTGATCACTTCTAGGAAGCCCATGAAGGCGAGATCTTTGTAGTGTTTCACTACAGTGGCTCCAGCGGCACTCATCAAATCTCCTCCCCAAGCTCTGATTTCAGCTTGAGGATCCAATTTGACCAGCTCTTTTATCATGTTGGATGCATGCAAGTCACCGGATGCCTCCCCAGCAATGATGTAATACTTCATTAGAATTCAGCGCCTAAAAATTCTCCTTTAAAATATAGAAACCAGACCGCGACTAGGATGATCGTTGGAAATACGATGCCTCTGAGGGTTTTGTCCCAGCGTTTTACTTTTGCGATTTGAAACGGAATGAGGTTGAAGCAAAGCGCAATCAATGCTAGCGTTCTTGGTCTCCAAACTGGGGTGGATCCAAATTCAGATCTTGAACTCATGTTACCTATGAGATCAAATCCAAATTGGACGATGTACCAACTAATAAACGGAGTGATAAGTCCTAATGCTATTCCAGTAATTATATTGTCTTTAAAGTCCATAGTGTAGGTAGGTTTATTTTAAAGATGTATGGTTTCAAGGGATTTGAACCACTCGAGTTCATCATACTTAGTGAGGTCATAGGTAGACGGAACTACAGAGATGTAAGCATGGTCCAGCGCCCATAAGTCCGTATCCTTGCCATCGTCTTCATTGATGAATTCACCAGATAGCCAAAAGTATTCTCTACCTGATGGATCGGTGCCTTTCATATAGTTTTCTGTCCATTGTCCCTTTGCCTGTCGACATACTTTGATGCCTTTGATATCAGCAGTAGGTAGCTTGGGTATATTGACATTGAGCAGCGTTCCAGTGCCTTTGGTGCCTGCCAATTGCTTCGCGATGATTTCTCTTATAAATGGCGCTCCCTGGCTGAAGTCTGCACTGGCTGAATAATCCAATAAAGAAAATCCGATGGCGTCTATCCCTTCCAAACTCGCCTCCATAGCTGCGGACATAGTGCCACTGTATACGATATTAATAGAGGCATTTGATCCATGGTTGATTCCCGATACGCATAAATCTACTTTACGTCCTCTGAGTACATGGTGTTTAGCGAGTTTGACACAGTCAGCTGGTGTGCCCGTGCATTCATAGGCATCGATTCCTTCAAAAATGTCCACCTTCTTGAGTCGGAGCGGATCATAAATGGTTATGGCGTGCCCTTTAGCCGATTGCGGAGAGTCGGGGGCTACTACCACCACTTCGCCGAATTCTCGAGCCACTTCTATAAGCGTTTTTATTCCACCTGCAGTTATGCCATCATCATTGGTAACCAGGATAAGTGGTTTTTTTATCATGCTGTAAATGTACTAGGTTTTTAAGTAATTTTGAGTCAATATCAAAAATAGAATATGAAAGCGGTTAGTGTAAAACAATTAAAGGATGAGTTGAAGCATAAAGAGGCTACAGAACTAATGACCCTATGCCTGAGCTTGGCAAAATTTAAAAAGGAGAATAAGGAACTGCTGACCTATCTACTATTTGAGGCAGAAAACGAAGCGGGCTATATAGAGGCAGTAAAGGAGGAGATGACTGAGCAGTTTGAAACTATGAATAAGAAGAATTATTATTTTCAGAAAAAGAGCATTAGAAAGATTCTAAAGAATACGAAGAAGTACATTCGATATTCCAAAAAGAAGGAAACAGAGATAGAGTTACTGCTACATTTCTGTTTAGAGATGAAAGATTTGCGGCCCTCAGTAGTACGCCAACTGGCCATGAATAATTTATACTACCGTCAGATTGATATGATAAAGAAAGCCATTTCGACCTTGCATGAGGATTTGCAGTATGATTATAATTTAGAAGTAAAAGAACTGATTGTATGATATGGTCTAAGGATGTGCTTGATTATGTAGACCGCTCTGTGTTGTGCTGGTTGGCGACGGTAGATAAAGATGGGCAGCCTAATGTGTCGCCTAAAGAAATCTTTACAGTCCACGAAAATAGAATCTTGATTGCCAATATCGCGTCTCCAGGATCCGTGAGAAATATTCAGCAGAACGCTAAAGTATGTGTAAGTTTTGTAGATGTCTTGGTACAGAAAGGATA
>CAKZVJ010000133.1 GCA_937923345.1 uncultured Saprospiraceae bacterium | reverse complement strand
GACTTTAATCGAATGGGAGGTCCAGGAGTTACAAAATTTAAAATCGATAGAGACACGACCGTAAATGGAGTGACTTATCAACGAATGCAAAAAGTAGCTATTCGAGAAAATAGTAGTGGAGAAATAGTTCATTCTCCCCGAATACCATTTTATCTGAGGCAAGATAATGGAGTAGTTTTATATACGGGTGATTTTACTTTTGAAGATACTTTATTCAACTTTGATGCAGGTATTGGAGACTCTTGGACTCTTCCTAGTAGACGCAATAAGGATGATGATTTCTTTTTAAAATATAGTGTTGTGGATACTTTTCAAGTGAATTTTAATGGGGTTCCAGTATTATCTCAGGCAATCGAGATTGTCAATTCTTCTAGTCCTGCTATTTTCAAAGATACACTAATAAAAGATATTGGTTCAAGAAACCAGTTAATTGTTCTTTTCGATTGGCCGCCTGCAGGTATAGAAGGTGCTGATCGTGGCGTACTCCGCTGTTTTTCCAATGACGAACTGGGTGTAATTGATTTTGTACCCTTTCATGAAGCGGGTCTTTATGCAGATAGTCTATCTGGTTTTGAATACGACTGTGACGCCTTATCCAGCACGGAAGGTACGCAGTCGAGTTCGTTTTTCTCTTTGTTTCCCAATCCAACCAACCAGTTTTTGACCATAACGTCCAGCGAGCAGCGCATTGATCAGATTGCGATATACAACCTAAATGGCCTTCTAGTACATAGCTGTAAAACAGATCATACTCAGTATGAATTAGATGTTAGTCATTTGCCGGCAGGAGTGTACTTTGTACAAATAAATGAACTGACCTTTGAAAAAATTGTGGTTTTGAGCAGTAATCCTTAAGCTCTAAAAATGGGCTAGGGGTAGTAGCCAGACTCAGCTACGCTGAGTAGTCCGTGTCTTGATTGGCGGGTTGGCAAGGACCGAGCGAAGAGCGAGTGGCGAATGGCCCGACCCTTTTGCTGCACCTTTTTCAGGTAAAGCAAAAAGGGGAGCCTCCAAGGCATCACCCCCATTTAAAATATCAAAATAAAAAGGGACCTGCAAATAACTGCAAGTCCCTTTTCTGAAAGCATCATAACACAATCCGCTCAAAGCATTTACCATTTACCATTTACCATTTACAATTGCTCCGTGTCAGTGGTCTTTTTCTTCTTTCGCATCTTTCGCTTCAACTTCTCAATTTCTTTATCCACTTCTTGCTCCACCTTGCGGCCTGCTTTGTCTACCTCTCTATCTAGTTTCTCCTTGAGTTTGATACCCCAGTCAGAGATATCTAAATCTTCAAGGTCTTCCTCGTCTTCCTTTTTCACTTCTTCCTCTTCAACATCATACTCATCATCGTCTCCAAAATAGTCGTCTTCTTCCGAAGTGTCTGCTTTATTTTTGTTTTCCATTTCTTTCTCCTCTTCTTCGATGTCTATATCTAGATCTTCATCCTTAATCTCAATTTCCTCTTCTTCTGTTTCTTCTTCGTAGTCTTCTTCATCCTCCTCTTCATCCCCATCACCAAAGGTGTCTTTGAAAAAGTCATCAATATCATCCTCCGGATCTCTTTCTTCCTCTTCTTGCTCTTGCTTAGTTTCTTCTTCCTCTTTCTCTTGCTCCTGCTCCTCTTTATCTTCCTCTTCCTCTTCTTGCTCTTGCTCCAGCTCCTCTTCCTCTTTTTCAGGGAAGTTCACCTCAGTCATATTATTTATAGCATCCGTCTCCTCTTTAGTTGCCTCTCTATATCTCTCTTGCGATTTGTCCCACAAAAATGGGCGGAGATACAACTGGTTTTCGTGCTTTTCATCATGGTCACCAGGATACTCACATCCTTTGACACCACAACTAGGCTCGGCGAGAACCTGGCTCATTATTTTGCTTACGCTGATAAAGGAAGCCGTTTCGTTGATCAGCATCAAACTTGTAGAGGCTTCCGAATGCTTTATGAATACTATACTGAATACAGCGACGAGTGCGATTAATATCTTTTTCATAATAGGGTATTTTATTGTCTAATATTTCTATAACGAGTAGGTAAATATAAAAGTAAACGAAGTTAAGGTTAAGTATATTTAAAGAATCGAGCTAAAATGTTAAAAAGTGTTAATGCCATCTTACTGCTAAAAGCTCGCGTCCAATCTCAGCGTAAAATGACGAGGTGCTTCTATCAAGGCTGGCCGCAACGTGTACTCTTTGTTGAACACATTATTAGCATGGGCACTTAGCTTGTATCTCTCCTTAAATAAATAGCTCAAGCGCACATTCCAGATAGAGAAAGGACTATTGTTCTCAGCTCTATATTCTTCTAGTCCCTGGATAAACACCGAGAAGAGTCTATCGATGGCCTCTAGATTCGAGTAGTAGAAGCCAGCCACTCCGACGTTAAATTTTGAAAAGCCTGTCTCTAGATCTAACTTTCCAGTATGTTGATATCGATACTTCAATATGTTTTCTTCTGAAGAGCTACCTATCTTCTCCAGTTCACCAAACTCTTGAAATCTTGGATCCAAATAGGTATAGCCAATTAAACCTTGCACTGGAAAGTTGGGGAAAAGCTGCCCACCTCCAGCGATGCTGAGGTCCAATCCTCTGATTATGGTATTGCCAATGTTTTGGGATTGAAAACCAATCGCAAAGACATTG
Organism: uncultured Saprospiraceae bacterium; assembly: GCA_937923345.1. Taxonomy (GTDB): domain Bacteria; phylum Bacteroidota; class Bacteroidia; order Chitinophagales; family Saprospiraceae; genus JALZVN01. Next base: position 8,041 of record CAKZVJ010000133.1, on the reverse strand, counting down.
CTAAAAGTGAATTCTAGCATATCTTGATACTCCGTCTGAAATAAAGCGATGTCAATCAGTCCCTTAAATTCATTGATCTTAATGCCTTGTTTAAGGCCTATCTCAGCGGACCAGCCTCGCTCGGACCTCAAGTCCAAATTGGGAGAGATGGCAAATCCTACTGATGTGCTGATGTACTTTTCGGCAATGGTAGGAAAGCGATATCCCTGCCCAAAGCTAGCCCGCAGGAAGGTATTTTCCGCCAGCTGATAATTAGCACCTAACCTAAAGACGGGACGCGCCTCCGTGTCGGATCCAGCTTCCATGAGCTCATTGTTGATCGGGATAGAGTCTGGTGCATTGATTTGATTCCTCTCATACCGCGCTCCCAAGGAAACATTGAGTTTATCAAAAAACTTTTTCTCCGCCTGGACATAAACGGCCAGATTATTAGAATCAAAAGAAGCGTTGCTGAATAATTCTGCTTCCGATTGAGTTACTGTTCCTACCAAGCCAGCCGTAAGCACAAGGTCGGCCTCAAACAATCTTTTTTGATATTGATATTCTCCATATAAAAGCGAAGAAAAATTTGACTGATTGTTGATTACGTTATTGCGGACATTATAGTACCTACTGAGCAGTTTGTGTTTATTGCCCTTGTCATCAAGATATTGTACAAATGGGTCGATGATAAGTCGGGTAGACTCAGATCGAGTGATCGTGCCTGAGCTACCAGTGAGTGCCAAGGAGTCAGCATTTTGCCAAAAGAAAAAAGAGCCATTGCTCCCATCTCTGAGACTGCCATTGATCCCTAGTGACCATTTTTTATTCAACCTATATTTTAAACCCCACGCCCCACGCGCGTAGGTCTCAAAAGTGTTTCTGTTCCATCGTTTATGATTGCGTAGATACACACTGCCCACAAAATCAAGTTTGCCAAAGCGCTGCTTATGCGTTATGTATGCCCCCATATCGGAGGGGAGGGTATCCGTATTCGGCCCCCACCATTTCTTGCTGGCATCGCTGGGCGTATCATATAGCGTGTAAAAAGTCGCCACCTTAGTTTCACTTTCTTCTTTAGCAAAGTCTGTTCGCAGATTGATGATGCCATTCATGGCACTAGACCCAAATAGGGCAGAAGAGGCCCCTTTGATGACTTCGATTTGATTGGTCAACTCTATCGGGATATCATCCCAGTTAGCCGTTCCAGAGTCGGATTGCAAAGCTGGAATGTCATCGATCAACACGAGGACTCTACTACCTGCTCCAAAGGAATACCCAGCGCCCCCTCGGATATTGGCTTGGCCATCTATCACCGTTACGCCAGGCACTTTTTCCAACACACCATCTAGATTCGTGGCATTGACCGCTTCTAGCAGATCTGGTTTGAGTATTTCCATGGAGACGGTTATTTCGCCCAGTGGCTTTTCATATTTCCCACTGGTGACGGTTGCCGTTTGGAGTAGATTTTCAGAGGGGACTAATTTTATATTTACTATTTCATATTGTTCAAGTGCACTAGTACCAGTTATCCTTGCTGGTTCATATCCTACATACGAATAGTCGATAACACTTTCTGCGCTGATTCCTTCTAGGAGGTAATATCCATTAATGTCCGATACCGTTGCACTTTCAGCACTACGTACTGTCACACCTATCAATGGTTCACCCGTATTTGCATCAAATATGTTTCCGCTGACGTGAAACTGCGCATATGAATATTCTGCTAAGAATGCCAAGAGCAGAAAAAGCAAACCAATTCGTATTATATTAGTCATAGGTTATGTTAATACACTTCAATAATGTTACTTTTGTAAAGTTCTTTAAGTCAAGAATAATTGTTAGTCAGCAACTAATGTAATTCAAAAAAAACGATAATCATGCACAAAACTTTTACAATTTTTCTCTTTGCCACTGTGTTTGCACTAAGCTTAACAGCTCAGGATCCAGCTTGCATGCCTGGTCAGATCTCTGCAGATACTTCTATTATTTTGCCAGAGCCATATAATTTTGTGGATATGGATGGTGGACTTGATTCTACCTGTATTGGTCTTTTCTACGAGCAAGTATTAACCACTTTAGCGCCAGCCACGGTGCCTTTTGGAGGGCAAGAATTTGCCATTGACTCGCTTTCTATTGATGTAGAAGGTGCGATTGATGGTCTTCCACCAGGTTTTGAGTATGCTTGTAATCCACCAAGCTGTGTGTTCCTTCCAGAAGAAGAAGCTTGTATTGTCATCACGGGGATGACAGACGAGACTATAACACCTGGCACTTATGACTTGAGTTTGAGAATCAGAGCTTTTAATTTTATAGCTCCCAATGGGCTGGTATTGACTTATCCAGATGACCTCGGCAATCCTGATGAATCTTACTTCATCAATGTCGCAGCCCAGGATACTTGCAATGTGACCCTAACGTCTACTTCTTTTTTGGAGGACAATTTGACTTCGTTTATTGCACCCAATCCTACTGCTTCCTACACAGAACTAAAAGTCAATTCTAGAGAAAACATGGAGTTGCAAATGGTTTTAACGGATATCTTGGGTAAGGTACACGTGCAGCAACCCATCACAATCGTAAGCGGCCAAAACATAATACCATTACAAGTACAAGATCTGTCTCAAGGTATTTATTTTATAAATTTGACGAATGGAAAAGAATTCATTTCGCACAAGTTGGTAATAGAAAATTAGGCTTGTTTAAATAATATTTTGGGCGTCCGGGCGGGCTATTCAGGGGTACGCCTATCGGCTTCCGTCCTACGGACATACCGACAAGGGTCGGTATCCCTTTCTATCCCTGACGCAAAAAAAAGAGTGCTTGCTGTATACAGCAAGCACTCTTTTTTTATGCCTAGTAGAAAACCAATCCAAAGAAATGCAAGTATGCATTTGATGCTCGCTGAAGAAACCTCCTTAGGCAACAAAAAAAGGGATACAGACTTTGTAGTCTATATCCCTAATATTTAAAGTTGGTTGTTTGCTATCTTAAGTCGCGAGCCCAATCTAATTTACATCTTGACAAACCGTCTGCTCATCATAATATTATCCTGCGTAAAGAATTGTATGGTGTAGATTCCATTTTGGTACTCTGACACATTTAAGACTATATTTTGCTGACTAGCTATCTGATTTACTGTTCTACCGAGATTATCTATCACATGTAGACCAATGATATCATTTGGAATATCCTTGATGTACAACATGTTTGATGTTGGGTTAGGACTCATGCTGACTGCATCGATAAGCGTAGCATCTACTGAGTTTGACAAACAAGCAGGCTGCTCGTATGCAAAGTCTACACAGCATTGTCCATCAAAATCATCTAAGCAAATTGTAATTATATCTACATCTGTACTATCGTTAGGTATCACACCAAATACATTCAAAGGTAAAGTGCTTGTAGTAGCTGCATTCATAGATTCCCCATTCACAAAAAATGAAAATAGAACATTTGCATTTGTACCTGTTTCGAATGAAAAAGACATAGCATATTCATTGTCTCCTATACACTCTAAGTTGAACACTTCAATATTTTCAATGATACATTCTAATTCATCATCGGTACAACCGATATCGCTTAGTTCAGCAATTGACTGACATGCATCATCTTGATTATCAGTAACTACAAATTCCCACACATCATTTGCACTTGTAAGTAAAGAATCCAAGATTATAGGTTGATCAAATCCATCAAATAGACCATAGTTCGTACCATTTCCTACTATGCGCACACCATCTTGATGATTAGCTTCGTAAGGAAAAGAGATGGCTGCAGAAAAATATCCATTATTAAGGCATTCTATTTCTACTTCTAGATCTCCTATAAAGCAATCTTCTGGACAGAAGGCTTGAAATAATTCAAATTCAGCTCTACAAGTTGAATCATCAGCGTCGATTACCTGTATGGAATAGAATCCATCTGAATTTTGAGGGAAAGGTCCTACTTCGGTAATTACATCACTGAATAGTCCAGTGCCTAATTCTACGCCATTCACAAAGACTAAAAAGCTATTCATCGAATTGCTTTGGACATCCAACTGAAATAGAATTTGCTCTTGATCAATACCGTCGCATTCAAAGTCGACACTTACTATTTCTATTTCGCATTCCTGAGGAGCTGTATTACAATTTGGCTGCAAATATTCAATTACTTCACAGCAGTTTGGATTGTCGTTCAAACAAATTTCTATAATATCAAAATCGCTATTAGACCTTGGTGTAATGTCTGTGACCAGCACTGAACCTGAATTGCTAAGTGATTGTACTGCTCCACCATTTACAATGACGTCTATGAAATCATTATCACCATTAGCTATACTGTAAATAGCATTTAGGTTGTAGGTGCCATCAGCATTGCAATCTGTTGAGATAACTTCTATAAATTCAACTTCACAAGTTTCATTGGTGATGTTACATGGTATATTGTCTACAAATACTTCTGCGCAACAGCCTTGTATTTGAGCATCGCAAATAATCAAACCGATACCGTTGTCATCTAAGTCATCTGTAGAAAAAGGACCAACAGAAATAGGTTGTTCATTGATATCAAACTGACCTACTACTGTTCCGTTAAATTCAGTGATTACGACTTCATCGCTAGCGTTCTCATGAGTAAAAAATAGATTAACCATGAAGAAGCCCACTGTATCTAGACAGATTGGTTCATATTCAATATCATCAATAATGCACTCTTCATCCACCATGCAATTTGGCTGCTGGTACTCATTCACTAGACAACAGTCAGGAAATTCTTGTGAACAAATGGTAATAATATCTTCTTCGCTATTTGATCTAGGGGTAATCCCTTCGATCATAAAAACAAAATTTGGATTTGGGATTACATCATAGTTGATGCCATTTACATTTACAGTAATTTCTCTAGCGCTTTGAATATTTATATTATAATTTACACTTAGGGTATAGGTTCCATCAGAATGGCACTCCGTATCTAAAATTTCAATAAACGTAACTTCGCATGGTTCAGTGGTAATACAATCCACTTCAATTAATGATGATCCAGCAGAGCATTCGGGATTTAATGGATTTTCAATAAATACTCCAAATGAATTGATGTTTGAGATAGTACTATTTATATCTACAATTATTGGCTGCTGATTTACATCATAAAAGCCAATCGTATTTCCATTCACATCCCTTACTACAACCGTGTCTCCTTCAATTCCTTGATGATTGAAAGTGATAAACACCTGAAAATTATTTTCATCTAAGCATTCATACTCTAAGTCAATATTACTAATAGAGCAGTTAGGCTCGAAGTCACAATCAACTTCTACGATAACAGAAGCAGTGCAATTTGTAGCTTCGTTTATAACAGTAAAGCTACCTTGTAAATTTATAGGTATTTCAATCTCCAAGAATGTAAGTGAAGAGCTATTTGTATTGGTAAATGGGCCAAAAATTTCCCCACTTGCATCATGAACAAGGCTGTACTCTAGAACAGGTGTTGATCCATTATTTGATATGTTCAATCCAAGAAGATAATTCGTAGATCCAGGAATACACTCAGTAAACTCTGGAAATGACTCTAATTGACAAGTATCACATGGGATCTCTAATATATTTGACTCCGCTACACAGTTTGAATCCATTGGGTTTATAATGCTAACCCCGAAAATATTCATTTCCTGTGGACTGTCAATAATGATACTTATAGGTTGTTGGTTGACATCAAAGAGGCCATAAGATTGGCCGAAAATATCAATTATTTCTACGGTATTTCCGTTTACATTTGATGATTCAAATTGGATAAAAGCTTCAAAGCTGATAGAATCCAAGCAGTTTAGGTCAAATAGCAAGTTTGTTATAGAGCAATCAGTATTTGGATTGCAATCCACTTGAGTATCAAAGAAAGCTGTACAAATTCCATTTGCATCAAAAACTTGAAATTGACCTTGCAGATTATTAGCAATTTCAAATGAAGCTCGGACTGCACCATTTGCACCTATAGTGTTAAAAGGGCCAAAGCTCAATCCGGTTTGATGAGCAATAAAATATTCAAAAACTGGAGTGCTCCCAGTGTTAAAGATATCTAGTTCAACTACATAATTCTCCGTTCCTGCTATGCATTCTGTCATAATATTACTTGTTTCAACAATACAGTCATCACAGAAAAAATCAGTAATAAGTATCGTGTCAGCACATGCTAGATTAAGCGTGTCTTGTAAGATTATCGTATACAATCCTTGCTCGTTTAAAATCTGAGGATTTAGTGTAATGGTGTTGTTTGCGCCAGGAAGCGCATTTTGTACTATCGATCCATTTACAATAAACTGAGCTGTACTTGCGGGGTTAAGATAGTCATAAGAAATATTAAAAGCAGGCGCAAAACCTTCACAAATGATCTCGTTTAGATTTAAGTTTATGTCACATAGTGCACAATTGGGCTGATCGAAGGTGACCGTTCTACAACAACTAGGCGATGAGACTAGACAGCTAGTCAAGGTAAAATCTGTACGAGACGTATCTATTGGTAAGCCCTCAATTAAAAATGAATTATTAGTCTGCCCGGGTATTATTCTACTTATGAATACATCATTATGATACAGCTTGGTCATTACTGTATCTTGATGGAAAAAATTTACATTATATGTTCCATTCAAATTGCAGGAAGAGCTTATATCAAAATCTGCTGCGCAGTTTTCTACACATGGTACTACTTGAGTTGTTAGCGTATCTCCGCATGATGGGAATTCTGCATCTCTCAATACTACCTCATAGACACTATCAGGATTAATATTTACACTAAAAGTTAAGGATTGATTTTCACCTAATGTGGCATTAGAAATAAACTCATCATTAACATATATATGCCCTTCAGTTACTGGATTTAGAAAAGTATAACCAAGTTCAAACTGAAGTGTACTGTCTATACAATAAGTATCTACAGAGAAAATCTCCGCCAAACAATCATTATTTCCTAGTTCGCAAAATCCATTGAATACCACAACGTCATTACATGAGGTATCTATGGTACTAGTCACTTCTATGATATGTGTATTATTTCCAGTCGGATTGTATGCTATTGGAGACAAAACTATAGGCTGAAATTCCGTAGCGTGATTGCCAAAAAAATTACCATTAAAGTAGATGGATACCGAATCTACATCGGAGCTGTGTTCGAATGATACAAATGCATTGTATTCTCCAAAAGGCGTGCAATCATCTTGCTCCACAATAAGATCTGAAATACAATTTTGACCGTGTACTTGAAAAAATAAGAACAAGCTGAAAAAGCAAAACAAGGTGTGTAATTTTGTTTTCATATCGAATTATATTTATTAATGCAGTTAAAAGAAAAATAGGCCAGTCAAGTCCGTAGGTTGAATTTTAAGCTAAGGCAACATATTGTGTGCGGTTAAAACTGTAGCATTTCGTTATTTGATGTATTAAAAATCCCATAAAGACTCAAAATGACCGGCCTATTCAATTACTTGTTTAAGTCTGTAATTTGAATGTTATTGGCCGATTTTATCGTTTTAAATACATATCTAGTGTGACGAGCATTCAAGAAGCAGGCATCCGAATATCTTAGATATATAGGTAATTCTAATGTGAAACATGCTGAGAAATAGCAGTCTAATTTCCAAATGCAATCTACTTTGAATATTTCAATACTAAAATCGGTTAAAGGGAAGAGTATTGTGACGATTTCTAAGCGTTCTGGTACCCTATAATAAATCTGATTTGGCTGAAATTTTAAATTAAAGGGGGAATCAATTTATCATTTTTGTACATCACCGACTCATTATGTACTTATTACCCTTATAAATTGTATTTAAATAGATTCCATTATGATAGGTAGATATATCTAAATTCGCACAAGGCATTGAATAAATGTCCAGTCGCCTATAATAGAGGAATGTTCAGAAATATCATATCTCATTGAGATAAAACATTCTACATCTTAAAATCTCTAAATGATCGCACCATTTTTAATACTATTGCTTTAAAAACGAGGTGATTCTCAAACTCAATTTGTCATGATTTTTAAAAGAAAATCACGCCAAATTGGTTCTTGCCTCGCTAATAACCCAGGG
>CAKZVJ010000132.1 GCA_937923345.1 uncultured Saprospiraceae bacterium | reverse complement strand
AGTGAAGAGAAATAAACTGTGTACTTCATTTTGAACTCTAATTAGTGCGATCCGATGGTCATGAACATAGTATCCCAGTTCATGTTGTACCTATAAATAGAACTATATAGACATGAAAATAGTATTAATAAGCCTCTCCGTTTTGGTAGCATTATTTATTGCGTCACAAATATATTTTATGAAAACTACCAATGATGTAGAGGACTATCCCTACACTGTGATTAAAGAATATGACACTTTTGAAATAAGGCAGTATGAAGCTAGTCTGTTCACCTCCGTAAAAATGAACACCAAGGAATATGAAGAAGCGTCTTCGCAAGGATTTCAAGTATTGGCAGGCTACATCTTTGGAGGAAATGATAAGAATCAGAAAATAGCCATGACATCCCCTGTAACCATGAATCTCGAAGAGTCTATGACGATGATGTTTATGGTGCCTAGAGACATGAGCAAAGAAGACTTACCTAAGCCCAATAATAGCAATATCGCTTTTGAAGAGATTCCTGCAAAAAAAGTTGCGGCCATTAGATTTGGTGGTTGGGCAAGTACAGAAAAAATAGACTTATATAAAGCTAAACTTAAAGAAGCCTTAAACCAAGAGGGAATCGCTCATACGGATCAATTTCAATTTTTCGGATACAACCCACCCTATGAATTGATTAATAGAAGAAATGAGGTGGTGGTGGAACTGACTGAAGAACCTTGAGGTAGATAATAGTAGTGGCCAAAATATATGCTATACAAACATGGCCACCGCGAAAGCAATAACCGATATCACGAATCCTATCAAAAATACTCTGTAGGCTATATGCAATAGCCTATATTTTTTGGCTAGTGCCTGTCCGAGGATGTAAAAATTTTGACTCAGCGCATCATAGCTTAACGCGTCATCTCTTTGAAATTTACGCATCCCAGCTACATAATCCGTCATATTCATTTTGGCGAAGTTTCCAAAAAACAAATACTCGCCTGCTTTATTATCCATCTGATCAAGATTGATATAATCTTTAGTATGCTTTGGAATAGTGGCTATTATAGCTACCGCTACGGTCAAAGAACAGGTCAAAATAAAAATGGAGAAAGGAATACACAGTTTTAAATAATTGCCAGATAAAAATTCTGGGAGAAAAGTACTGAGCAAAATAGAAACAACGATGGCATTGACACTAATCAAAATGTTGGCCTTATTATCGGCAATCTTATTGAACTGCACATGGCTATTCATAGATATACGGTACATGGTCTCTATTCCCTTGCCAGGTTTAGTGGTTTTCTTTTTACTCTTAGTGGTAGGCTTTTGTTTCTTTTCCTCTTTCATCTACTAAAAATAAAACAAATAATAACATATACCACTTCTGATACCAAAATTGTAGTTTTGTATTCCATCAACAAAATGGCAAATCCGTCAGGGCTAGGCTGCTTACTGTAAAGGTTTTTGCACCTTGACCATTGCCAACAAAATGACACTTACCACTAAAAATGCGATGAGAGAAAGTATTGCCGTTCGCATATTCGCCACACCAGATACAAACCCAAATGTAAATAAGCCTAAAGAAATTGAAAACTTCTCTACGACATCGAAGAAGCTAAAGTAGGAGGAAGAATTTTCTTCCGTAGCCGGAATCAATTTGGAATACGTAGAGCGAGACATAGACTGAACACCCCCCATTACTAAACCAACCACCATAGCTATGCCGTAGTATTGTCCCTTGCTGTATGTAAAGTAAGAGGCAATGATAACCAAGGTCCAGATCAAGAGTATACTCATCAATGAAACTTTATTGCCTTTCCATTTGGAAAGTTTAGAGAAAAGAAATGCGCCCAATGCGCCAATTAATTGCAGCAATAAAAGTAGCTGGATAAGTTCGTCTGTTTCGAAATTTAATTCTTTTTTTGCAAAGACTGAAGCCATGGCGATTACTGTTTGCACCGCAGCAATGTAGCAGAAAAATGATGCCAGGAATAACTTAGTGTATTTTTGAGTTCGGATTTCTATAAACACTTTCTTAAGTTCTTGAAATCCTTTGATAACAAGATTCTCCTCCGTAGTGTTCCCCTCGTGCTGAGGCAATCTACGAAATGGAATTTGAGCAAAACCAATCCACCATACCCCTACCATAATGAAGCCTACTTTCATAGCCCCTAACTCGTTTTCAAATCCTAGGGAAGCATGAAAAGTAATCATCGCTAAAATCACTACCAAGAGAATTACCGACCCAAAGTAGCCCATGGAAAAACCTTTGGCACTAACTCTATCATAGTGCTCTGGAGTCACAATGAGCGGGAGAAAGGAGTTGTAAAATATCTGCCCACCAGCAAAACCAATAACGGCAAGCATAAACCCAATCAAACCGATCACCAAATCAACCATTCCCGTAAAGAAGAAAAGCGACATACAACCCAAAGCGCCCATCCAAGTAAAAAACTTCATGTAGGCCATTCTCTTCCCACCAAAATCTGCAATGCCACTTAGTAGCGGTAAAGTCAAAGCAATAATCAAATAGGCAAAACTGATGGTAAAAGAAAGCAATTCATCATTTTTAAACTGCATTCCTAAAAAGGTAAACTGCTCATCTGTAACAACAGTAAAATATATCGGAAATACGGCAGTTGTGATGACCAAGGCGTAAGCAGAATTGGCCCAATCAAACATAGCCCAGGCGTTCTCTACTTTTTTATCATTGAGGGTATATGCTGAGTTTGAGGTCCTGTGTGTATCCATTGTCCTTGGTTTGAGGTCAAGATAGAGAATATCCTACAATTGATAAGTTAGATGAAGGATAACTTTTGTACGAGCTGTATGATATACCAAATCTGATAATAGTTGATAAGAATTCAAATATTCTTCCTATTTTAATTCCAAAATAGATATATGTACATCGGAATCCTATCACGATCCATTCAGCTCTATTCTACAAGAGCATTGTTTAGAGCCGCGCAAGCGAGAGGACACCGCGTACGTGTATTTGACTATATGGCTTGTGACATACTAGTAGAAGACAATAAACCATCGCTTATATATGGTGCTGAGCCTATTCCAGAGTTTGATGCTTTCATCCCGCGTATCGGTTCTTCATTTACTTTTCACGGAGTCAGTGTCGTCCGACAGCTGGAAAGAATGGGCGTCACCGCAGCGGTCCACTCGGATGCCATCGCTAGATCAAGAGATAAGTTAATGTGTTCTCAATACCTAGTCAGTGAAGGTATCGGAGTTCCTAAAACGTACTTCAGCCACGATGTAGAAGACCCAAAATTCATCCTAGATATGATGGGAGGCACACCTATCATTATCAAACTTTTAGAAGGCACTCATGGCGTGGGTGTAGTATTAGCAGAAAACTATAAAACAGCTGAAACTGTAATAGAAACTTTCTCTAAAACAGGTCAAAAATTTGTGGTACAAGAATATATCAAGGAATCGGGTGGCGCAGATATCCGTGCTTTTGTGGTAGATGGTGAAATTATTGCTTCCATGCGCAGGTCCGCTATGGAAGGCGAGTTTAGATCGAACTTGCACCGTGGAGGCCAGGCTGCCGTATACAAAATGAGTGAAGAAGAAAAGGCTACTGCGCTCAAAGCTTGTGAAGTACTAGGGCTGAAAATTGCCGGGGTAGATATGCTGCAATCCGAAAGAGGCCCATTGATCTTAGAGGTCAATGCTTCTCCCGGTCTAGAAGGTATTACAACTAGCACAAAAATTGATGTAGCTGGCAAAATCATAGACTACGTAGAAAAAATACACGTAGCTAAGACAAAGCTAAGCGTCTAGCAATTATGTTTACCTTTGCAATATAGATACTTACAATCAATTGATTTCTACACTGATGCGCTATATAACTATTCTTGTTTTCTCCATTCTTTATTCTACCTTGACTGGCCAATCTGTACAAGCAAGTATTGATGCTTTGCTAAAGATGCCAGCGCTGAAGCATGCTTCCGTAAGTATACATGTACAGGATATGGGTGATGGTAATTCCTTAGCTAGTTATAACAAAAACCTATCTCTTATTCCCGCCTCTTCTCTAAAACTGATCACCACTGGAGTAGCGCTTGAAAAACTAGGAGCAGATTATAAATATCAAACCAAGGTGTTAGTTGACAATCAAAATGTATATCTACTTGGTTGTGGTGACCCTACATTTGGCGCCCCAAAAAGCAACTATACTGATAAAACATCTACGCTCATGCTCAAACTCGCAGATGCCGTCGCTAATGCGGGAAACAACCAATATTCTGGCGGAGTCTTAGCCATATCGGATGTATTTGACACGAATCCAGTCGGGGATTCATGGCCCTATTATGACCTTGGAAATTACTACGCCGCTGGGGTATGGGGTCTAAATATTCGGGAAAATTATTACGATCTTTTTTTAGATCAAAATCCTAGAAAAGGAGCGGCACCATCTTGTTGCGGCACCGATCCTGAGATCCCTGGATTGCGATTTATCAATGAGCTTACCTCGGGATCTACCAACTCTGGAGACAATGCGTATATATATGGAGGGCCATATGGATACCAAAAATTTATACGGGGGACTATTCCCGCTGGCACCTCTACCTTCAAAATAAAAGGCAGTATGCCTGAACCACCATTGGTAGCTGCCCAATTATTGCACAAGGCGATCGAAGAAAGAAATATCAGTATTGCAAAAGCACCAGCGTATACTTTTCAAGCTCCATCCTTGGCACAGGCTCAAGAGATATACACACATCTATCCCCTACTTTGGCAGATATTATCACCGAGACCAATCGACAAAGCATTAATTTATATGCAGAGGCTTTATTGAAGACCATTGCATTAGAAGGAAATGGTAAACCTGGCTCCACAGAAAATGGAATCAACGTAATTTATAATCACTTACAATCAAAAGGGATTTCTACCGATGGTTTGTATATGGTAGACGGTAGTGGGATGTCCCCCAGAAATGGAATCAGCAGCAAACAGTTTACCGATTATCTATACTCCATGTACAAACAAAATAACTTATTTCCAGTGTACAAAAACAGCCTTGCTATTATTGGACGCCAAGGAACTTTGCAATACATGATGAAAAGTAGTCCCATAGCTGGACATCTCTACGGAAAGTCAGGCAGTATGGAAAGAGTAAGAAGCTATACGGGATATGTCGAAACACAATCTGGTCGCACGGTTGCTTTCTCTATCCTTATCAATAATTACGCAGGTAAGAGTCGACCAGTGGTCAGAGAAATTGAAAAAATATTTAGCAGTATTTATAGGTTATAGTTGAGTCCGACATTATAGCGCTGCTCTTGTTCAATATTTTCGAATATAGTATTTAGCACTACGCCCTAGTCCAAGGAGTGAACGCCTATTCAACTCACTATAATCAAAACTATTCCCATTTGCCTGATCACTATGATTATTTAGAAATACATACTCTGGAATAGCTCTTTTATCACCATGCAGTAGATTTCCAACAGTATATTTTTCCTGTACAGTCTTAGAAAATTCCTCACTGGCTACAGTTTCGCCCGTTCTATTAAATATGATTTCCACTTCTATATCTATGGTACTCATAAAAGTAAAGACTCTTTCATTCACTTTAGCAGATAGAGATTCCCTAATGGGAACCTGTTCTAGATTACCTGCCTCATCCTTTCCGGACGTATACCCAGTAATTACAGAATCTGAATAAAATTTTTGTCTTCGATGAATATTATAATCATTATCTATGCGCTCTAGATTAACATTGATGCTATAGTCATATACGCTAGCAGAATCAAAGTAAGACCATTGGGTATTATGCAAATAAACATTGTCCTTAAGTACTTCTAATTGCCAATCATTATTCGCATAGGTAAGATCATTAAATGTAACCCGAAAGTCTCGTCGCCCTATCCTTTCCAACTCAGTCATCATACTATCAATATTGTGTCTATTATTTTCAAAATGTGCTACCTTTTGCAATTCATAATACGCATCAATAACTAGATTTTTGTTATTTGTTTGCATGAATTTTTCGTAGTGTTTGCTGTAATTATTTATATGAAAGCTATACAACTTATCTCTAAATGCCCTATCCCAATAATTGACATCTACAAATTCAATATTGTAAGAATTGAGTTGGGGGTAGTTGAGGTATCTTTCTTGCTTTTTCTCTAGCGCATCTAGATGAATATACCCTGATCTCCAATCTTCAAATTGCTCTGATGCAAGGTTAGAGTTTAAAAGTTTAAGCTCCTCGTAAAGATCTTCTTGCAAGGCTTTTTCAAAGTCGATAAGTCTTGTCCTATCCAGCTTTCCTTTTCTGGCCTTATTGTGAAGCTTACTAATCACATCCGCATGGCTTTTATCCACAGTAGATTTACTAAGCGTGGTGCAGGAATATAAGCCGAAAAGAAGTAAAACTAAAAGAACAAGTATGGGTAGACGCTTCATTTTATTAAATTTAAAATATAGATTAGAGTCTCCTAAAAATACAAATTAAATTTTATTTGGTATTCAAAAATCTCTACTGCTTTATCAAATTCTAAAAGTGTTTATATTCAAGCCTTATCTAATATGTGGCACTCACTAAGCAATCACAATTACTTGGTCACAGTTAAAAATAGAATTGTATATTTGTAAAGCATGAAAAACACTCTCCTATACTTTCTTTTACTTTTCTTCTTCTCATGTGATAATATGGGACCTGGCAAACGCTATCCGATAGAACAATCACATGGACATAATCACAAAGATTATGACAATCATGACCACGATCAAACCAATAATGCGGGATATGGTGTGAGTAGCCCTATCAAGGATATTGCTAGTTCGGAAGACAATGCATTTTCTAGTGCCAACAGAGATTTATGGCAACGGCCAAATGTAGTGCTTAGTCATCTAGGAAATCTAGAAAACAAAACTATGGCTGATGTTGGTGCTGGCCCGATAGGATACTTTAGCTTTACGGTGGCTAAATATACACCAGTAAAAAAAGTGCTGGCCTTAGATATTGATCAAAAGGCCATTAATGAAATGGAGGAAATAAAAAACCAACTTGATAAAGATTTTCAAAGTCGGATAGAAACTAGACTGGTAAAACCGAATGACCCCTTAATTCAAGAAAATGAAGTAGATGTAATACTGATCTCAAGTACTTTAACTTTTATAAAAGACAAAGTAGGATATCTTAAGAATCTAAAAGACAAATTACCTAACGCGGGTAGATTGGTCATCGTGGATCACAAAATGAAAGAGATACCAGAAGAATTCCCCCCTAGGTCACTTCGAATTCCGCTTTATGAAATGGAAGATATTATTGATCAAGCTGGATTCAAACGAATCGTTACAGATGATATTTCACTTGATTTTCAGTATATCATCGTTGCCTTGAAACCTTAATTTGATAATTTTTTCTATCCTTTTTTAATTAAGATACCTTCTGCGAAATAAATCAACATGGCGATCAAATCTTCATCCATATTTTTACCTGGCTTAAGGCTTGTCAGTTTAGGGATGTGCTCTGCAAAATAAATTTGATTATTAGCCATCTCAAAAAGATTGCTCGCAAGGCTAGCACTATAAGGAAACTTTGGATTGATGGCATTGATGATGTTAGAAACTAGCTGCACTAAGAATTTGTAGGACAAGAACATTCCTGCCTTATTTTCATCATCTACCTCATAAATATGGTATGCCTTTCCACCTTCCTTGATGACCAGTTTATGAAGTAAATTTTCGTTGATATACTTATTCATTGGGTTCTCCGCAGTAGCTAACACTAGGTATTTGATAGCTATTCTGAGCTGTTTCTGCGGTGAATCAACGTTTTTAATATTTATTTCAATGAGAAACCTAACCCACTCCCAATACCATGAAGTCAAAAATAGCAGAAAATAGTGTTTGTTTTCAAAGTATCTGTAAATTGATTTCTCAGTAGAACCTATTTCTTTGGCCAATTTCTTAAATGTAAACCCCTCAAAACCAATACTATCTATCAAAATAATACCGTTTTCCACTATTTTTCGTCCAAGCGCGGTATCCTGGGGGTCTTTTAAAAAAAGACTCTCATTGAGATCAAATTTGATTTCCATGAGACAAATCTAAAAAATTACCGCAAAACTATAAACATAATCAGTGAAACAGGTGTTTCCGATAGTATTACTGTCACATCTAATTTTTTACAGCATATTTAAGGTAAATATGGATAAAAGGAATTCTTCAAGTAATCAAATAAAAATTCTCGGTCATGAGCTTTCTACTAGTTCGGCTGTGACATATTGTTCCGATTTACTCCTTTTATCTGATTCATCTAAAAGTAAAACAATAAGTGATTTACCTGAAAATAAGCTTAATAGCAGACTTATTGAAAATCAAGAGCAAAACCAACACTCCTTGTATGATTTCGAAAACCAAAGACGTAATGTTCATTTAAGGATTAATCAAGAAAACTTAAAAGAAATAATTAAACCGCCCCCAAAATTTATTTAAAGTTACTTTTTCACTGGATTTGCATTTAGTGAAAAAGTAACAAAAACTAATTTTAGCGAAATATTATTATCGCTAAAATATTTATTTATCAAACTATTATAACTATTTACAAATGAGTGAATCAAACAAAACTTCCTTTTTTGGAAACTTGAAAGCAGATTTACCTGCGAGTATTGTCGTATTCTTTGTAGCTCTACCCCTTTGTTTAGGAATTGCGTTAGCGAGTGGAGCCCCCTTATTTTCTGGACTAATTGCTGGTATTGTCGGTGGTATCATTGTAGGTGCACTAAGTGGATCTCAGATAGGTGTCAGTGGACCAGCAGCAGGATTAGCCGCTATTGTATTAACTTCAATAGGAGCATTAGGAGGATTTGAAAATTTCCTAGTAGCGGTTGTATTGGGTGGTATCATACAAGTTGTATTCGGTATTCTCAAAGCAGGTATTATTGGATATTACTTTCCATCTTCTGTGATCAAAGGAATGCTTACCGGTATCGGTATTATTATCATCTTAAAGCAAATACCTCACTTTTTTGGCTATGATTCTGATCCAGAAGGCGACTTTAGCTTTTTTCAAGTAGATGGTGGAAATACTTTCTCAGGAATTTTTGAAGCATTTAATAATATCAGTTTAGGTTCGACTATGATCGGGCTGATTGCTTTGGCCATTTTATTATTATGGAGTAACGTATTATCCAAAAAAGGTAAGATCTTTCAACTGGTACAAGGGCCTTTAGTAGCTGTCGTAGCTGGTATCGTATACTTTGTCGCTACGCAAGGAAGTGAGAAGTTTGGCATCAGCAGTGATCATCTAGTTAGTGTCCCAGTACCTGAGAACCTAGATTCTTTTTTTGGACAATTTACCTTTCCTAATTTCTCGGTCATCACTAATCCTGCAGTTTGGGTAACCGCATTTACAATTGCATTGGTCGCGAGTTTAGAAACGCTACTATGTGTGGAAGCAACAGATAAATTAGATCCTGAAAAAAGAGTAACGCCTACCAATAGAGAGCTCATGGCTCAAGGAACAGGTAATATAATTTCTGGCTTGATTGGAGGTTTACCGATCACGCAAGTGATAGTAAGATCATCAGCGAATATTCAATCAGGAGGAAAAACAAAAGCTTCTGCTATTATACACGGTGGATTTCTTATTGTTTCTGTCATCTTGATTCCAAAATTATTAAATATGATTCCGCTATCTGTGTTAGCGGCAGTACTCTTTATTGTAGGGTTCAAATTGGCCAAACCTGCTTTGTTCAAAGTCATGTACAATTTAGGCTGGAAACAATTTTTACCTTTTATTGTAACAGTACTAGGTATTATTTTCACAGATTTATTGATTGGTATTGGTATGGGCCTTGCTGTAGGCATTTTAATAATCCTATACAAGTCTTACCAAAACTCTCACTTCTTACACCTAGAGGATCATAGTGACGGGAAGAAGAAAATCAAAATGACTTTCGCAGAAGAAGTAACCTTTTTCAATAAAGGAGCCATCTTAAATGAATTAGACAGCTTACCTGAAAATGCATCGCTAGAGTTGGATGTAAGAAAGACTAGATTCTTAGATAACGACATCATCGAAATATTAGATGATTTTGCTATCAAGGCAAGAAATAGAAACATTGATATCACGTTAATATCTGAGCGCGGAACCGTTGAAAACCCTACTAGTTTTAACGAGTGGTTTAAACTGACGCCAAGTATTGCGAGTTAATGATTTTCTGAGAGAGGCACAATTCACTATGTTAATTCCTCTACATTTAGAATCATTACAAGAATTAATAGTTTGATGAAAAGCGCGGCAATGCTAGCAATAGTGTTGCTGCCTTTTCTGACTATTATTCTATAAAATACATTGCTGGTTCTATTCCCCCTTCTTTCCTTTCAACATTTCCAATTTTATAATTGCTTATCTGCATCGTACTAGGAACTAAAGATTTTAGCTAATTGTCTTTGTTTTTTAAGGGTGTGCCTATCTTCTATCTACAGAAAAGTGAAAGTATGGGTCAGGATATTAATGCCCCTGCCTACTGGCTGTGACTCGACAGCATTCGTATTAATTCTTTGGACCAGCCGAATACTCGGTAAACATTTCTTATCACAGAAAAAAGAGGCCTGGACTCCTTTACAAAAGATAATTGACAGTAAAGAATGGACTATTTAGAAGAAGTTTTTAAGACTACAATCAATACTTAAAAATTATACTCCAGCACCCCTTTAATAAAGAATGGAGTACCAGGGGTGAAGTGAATCTCTTCTACAGGTTCAAATTCATTTTGCAATCTAGATTCTGTGGCGAACTGCGTCTCGTTCCAGTCGGTATCAAATAGATTCTGTACTTGGATGCCTAGGCTTACGTTTTTCCACTTATACCCAGCATTCATATCGGCTACCGTATAGCCTTCAGCGACAATAGAATTATCTTCATTGGCTGGTCGATCATCAAGATAGCGAATATTCAATCCTCCATACCATCCAGATTTATGTTGAACATTTAATCCCGTCACTAAAGTCAAGTCTGGTGCTAATGGAATAAAATCATTTCCTTCATCTTCGTTGACTGATCTCGCATGTGTATAGTTAGCATCTAAGTTCCAAAATAACCATGGAAATGGTTGGTAGCGGTAGTTCAATTCTACACCTTGTCTTCTAGTCTCTCCGCTTGGCTCAACGATACCAGCATCCCCAACGTACACAAACTCCTGCTCCAAAAAGAGCCACCAATACGCTACATTAAAAAACATTTTTGGGTTGGGTTTCCAAATAAATCCGGCATCAAATCCATACGCAGATGGTAAGGTCTCTCTACTTTCATCTGATACCACTACCCGAGTATCGTTGGAATGAAATCCTTTACCCGTTTTTAGATAGAGCTGTAAGCGATGCGATGGACTGTAAAGGATATTGAATTTTGGACTGACAATAGCACTGTTTTGAGACTGGGTAGAAAACCTAGTCTGCAAGGCATCATTATATTGAAAATCAAAAAAGTCTACTCTCAAACCTGGAATGAATGACCAATTGCCCAACTCAAAAGTAGCTCCAGTGTAAGCACTCAGATTTGTCTCATTTACATCTCCAAAACTAAGGCGCTCTAAAGTTTCAACTCTATTGAGAGAACGAGACAGTTCATTATCATTTATTTGGTCAGTCCGCAAACTAATCCCAGCTTGCCAATTACCATTCACAATATCACTCGTAAAGGACTGACTATATTCACTATTTAATCCATAGATAATTCTATCCTCCTTTTGTCTGATTTGATCCCCATTGATAGGGTCTTCAAGAAAAAAAGTGAAGTTGGAAAATAGCTCAAAGTCATAGTGGCTTACATAAACTGAACTTTTCAGAAAAGTGTTGTCATCTAAGAATTTTGTATGATTGACCAAAAAATTAGTTCTTGAGGTTTGCCCTCCTTCTGTATCGTCTATAGCACCAAACCGAGAAATATCTCCACGCTCTACGGAGCGTACCGGAATCTGACCCGAAGCATCCCACTCACTCGTAAAGCGAGATATAGTAAGACCTATCATATCTGTACTAGAAATAGCACCAGTATATTTTCCAAAAATATTTATTCTATTAAAATTTTGAGGACTTTCAAAAGGGCCATCAGTAAATAGAAATTCTGAAGCTAAATAGGCGCTGTGTTTTTCATTTTTGAGCAAATTAAACATCCCCATTATCCGCTTGGTATCAAACTGACCTATTTCTAATTTCACAGCGCTACTCTCCAGGCGCTTTTTGGTATTAAAATTAACATAGCCTGCAGTGTTGAAATTTCCTTGCTCTTTATAATAAGGCCCTTTTCCAAAATCTATATTTTCAATCGTTTCTGGTATTACAAAATGTAAATCTGCATAACCTTGACCATGCGCGTGAGATACCATATTCACTGGCAGTCCATCAACTGCTAAAGAGATATCCGTACCATGATCTATATCAAAACCTCGCAAAAATATCTGCTCCGCTTTACCCCCTCCAGCATGTTGACCAATAAACAAACCTGACACCTTCCTTAAAATATCTTGAGAAGAATTGACCGGATTAGCCTTGATATCTATATCTGAAATGAGATTCAAAGCATCTAAGCGAGGCAATATGACCACCTCTTCTAGATCAAAAGACTTAGTAAAAAGTACAATCTGTGGAGACTCCTTTGTATCCTTTACCACCCAAATCTCACCGTAGTAACTCACATGAGAAATCTGTAATGTATCTCCTACCGAAACACCATCAAATCTGAATGCACCGACTGAGTTGGTGTGCGCATGCTGCCCAGAGGTAGAATTATATATTTCCACCGCCTGGATAGGCTTTTCAGTATCGTCCTTTACTATCCCGCTGTAGGATTGGGAAAGCAATGCACCATTGATGAATAGTAGAAAAAAAGGGGCAAATCTCAAATACATACTTTATATTTTCAATACTTACGAGTACAGGCATCCTATTGGATCCTCTAAGACTAGTAGGTACTAGGTAATTAACCCACAAAAGTACGAAAGGTATGTTATTTAAACTCTAATTAAGTTTAGTTTATAATACAGTATACAATGTACTGTCACTAAGGATGCTAAGTTTGGGAAGGGGGCTCTTTAAGTTTTCATCATTTGTTTGATGACTTGGCCACTAGAATAATTAGGTAAATCCATACCAAGGCGAGGCGGTTCAGCCGGAAGCCCGTGAAGGACAAGTGGTGGAAGTGGTTCCGACCTTTTCGTCGGAAGAAACGGACGACACGACCCCTGAGGTACTATGCTCATTTGACGTCAGTCAATACGAGCACAGTACCTCAAGGGGATGGCCCCAAATACTTTTATCCTACCTTCAAGGGAAGCTCAGTCAAACGTTTTCCAGTCAATCGACGAAGCGCGTTACCGATAGCTGCGCCGATGGGTCCCAATGGAGGTTCACCAACGGGACCCGCAAAATCTGCGCCCTCGACCAAGACCACATCTATTTCCTTTGGCGTGTTGCGCATCAGGGCCATCTCGTAAGCACCGTAATTGACTGGGTACAATTTATTATCTCGCAAATCCATCTGCTCAAACATGGAGGCACTAATCCCCATACAAATACAACCCTCTACTTGCGCACGGACCTGATCCGGATTGACCGCGATACCACAATCCATAGCTGCCGTGACTTTGTGTATTTTTATTTCATCATTGACGATTGATAATTCTACAACTTGTGCGCAAGGCGTACCCGCATCTATAGAAGCTGCGAATCCCATAGCTACTCCATCTCTCACCTCATCGGTATAGCCTGCTTTATCTGCCGCCGCCTTAATGACATTTCTGATTCTGACTTTATGTGCATCCTCTTGCGTAAGATTTTTTAAGCGCAACTCTACGGGACTTTGGTTCGTCTTAATCGCTATCTCATCGATAAAACTTTCTATCGCAAAGGTGTTCGCTAGCAAACCTAAGCTACGCCAAAAACTCGTAGCAAATGGTAAGTCCGAGTGATAATACACCGCCCTATGATTTGGGATACCATCGTACATAATGGAGCCGCCACGGATAGATCCAATGTCAGCCCGAATTGCTGAGTTTGCGATCTTCGGCAAGATGGTATAATTAAACAAAGTATCACCACTCGCTATAGAATGCTCAAGTCCGAGCAGCTCTCCCTTTGGCGAGACCTTACCCTTCATAATGTGATGTGAGGGTGGCCTAAAAGTATCATTCTGAAATTCTTGTTTCCGATCTAAAAAGGACTTGACGGGTCGGCCGACTGCCCTCGACAAAATAGCTGCCTGCACTGCATTGGGCGTATGCAATCTGCGACCAAATCCACCGCCCAAAAACGTAGGAATAATATTGACATCGTCTGTAGATATCCCCATCACCTTGGCGACCTCATCCCGCGTAATCTTAGGCACCTGCGTAGACACCTTGATGTCAACCTTCCCGTCCTTGTACCAAGCCACGGCGCCGTTGGGTTCCATCTGCGCATGTGCGCCGATGGGAGATCTAAATTCCATTTCTATTATCTCTCCTTCGCCGTCGATATCTTTAGGGCTATCTCCATTTTTTTGAATTATAGTTTTGGTACCCGTGCCTACTTTTATTTTTTCTTTTATATCTGCAAGATTCCAAGTATTGTTTGGTGTATAGTCAAATTTGATTTTTTTTCTGGCACTCAAGGCTTCGACATGCGACTCCGCCACTACCGCGACAAAGTTATGCTCCTGTACAATCTTGACTACACCTGGCATTTTCTCTGCTTCTGAAAAATCAAAATTGGACATCTTTGCATCCACCAAACGCGGCCGTACTACCGATGCGTATAACATATCAGGATAGGTAGCGTCGATGCCGAAGATCGGTGCGCCCACTACCTTGTCATGAAGATCTACTCTTGGTATTTCTTTGCCAATGATTTTGAAAGCAGACTTGGGTTTTAACTCCGGTGCATCAGGCACATCCCACTCGGTCACCCCTTCTACCACTTCTCCGTAGGTGAGTGTTTTTCCCTGTGCAGAAAACACTCCGTCCATAAGCGACAAGTCTCCAATAGCAACGCCTAACTTCTCAGCCGCTTTGCTACGCATCATCTCTCGCATGATGGCAGCCATCTCTCGCATAGGCACCCACAAGGTAGCGATGGACATACTGCCACCCGTTGCAAAAAGATCCAAATTGCCGGAGATAGTTTCAGCATGTATTACTTTTATTTTTTCTACCGCGACTTCCAATTCTTCTGCTGCCAATTGCGCCAAGCCTGTGAAAGTGCCCTGCCCCATTTCTACCTTCGCACTGTGCAACAAGATTTCGTTTTGTGGCGTCACCTCCAACCATAGCTGCGGCGTCGTATCTCCTGGGTAAGGACCTATGGTCACCTCCGCACTTGCATAGATAGTCCTACGTATTGGATTTCGCGCCAACCAAGTTCCCCCTATCATTAGCGCCAAACTTGCACCGGTATACTTTAGAAATTTTCTACGCTTGACACCCTTCTTTTTATTTTTACTTTTATCCATCTCTATTTTTTATTGGGCTTTGCTTGCAATCGCCGCAGCTCTATGAATGGCTTTGCGCATTCTATAATAAGTACCACAGCGGCACACATTGATAATATTGTTGTCAATATCTTCATCCGTGGGATTTGGAATTTTTTCCAACATCGCTGCCGTTGCCATCATGAATCCAGGTTGACAATATCCGCACTGGG
This sequence comes from uncultured Saprospiraceae bacterium, assembly GCA_937923345.1. Taxonomy (GTDB): domain Bacteria; phylum Bacteroidota; class Bacteroidia; order Chitinophagales; family Saprospiraceae; genus JALZVN01. The sequence goes on along the minus strand of CAKZVJ010000132.1, from coordinate 4,205 downwards.
GCACCACTTCTTCTTTCCAGGCTTGCTGGACTGGATGCAATGCCTCTCCTCCCAATCCTTCTATAGTAGTGATCACTTTTCCTTCTGCCATCTTTGCTGGATAGGAACAGGAGCGCACCGCTTGCCCATCTACATGTAATGTGCAAGCACCACATGCTGCCTTTCCGCACCCAAACTTAGTGCCCTTCAAATCTAATCCATCGCGTATCGCCCAGAGTAATGGAGTATCTCCGTCTACCTCGACCGAGCGTTCTGTCCCGTTTATCGTAAAAGTTATTTTCATAAAAAAATGTATTCAATTTTCAATGAGCAATTATCAATGATTAATTTTCAATTCTTCTTTGGCGTATGCAAAGTCAATGATCAATTTTCAATGTGCAATTTTCAATTCTTCTCTCGCGTATGCATAATTATTAATGTGTAATTTTCAATTATTAGCGTTCTAGCATATTCATGAATTTGCTTTACGGTGTTTTGTAATTGTGTGGTACTATTTTTTTCAAATGCCAGCTGTGCATTTATAATTTATAAACTGACTATCCGCATAGTGGGGAGTAGAACTTTCGTTCTCCGTCAGGTGAATTGGTCGATGAAAATCGGTCATTCGTCTGAAACCCTTTATACATAGGAATTATAGCCCCTATTACTTTGTTTTAATTAGGAACAAAAGTAATAAAATGAATCTATTAAAATTCATACGTAAGTTTCCATCTGAGAAAATTTGTCTTGAATCATTTGCAAAATACCGTCTTGAACGTGGTATCAGTTGTAAGAAATGTGAATCTAAAACAGAACATTGGTGGAATTTATCTGATAAGAAGTTCCAATGTAAAGTTTGCAAGTCAAAGAAGTCTTATAAGTCAGGTACGTTGATGCAAAATTCTAAAATTGGTATTCAAGTTTGGTTTATGTTGATTCATTTAATGACTTCAATCAAGAAATCTATGTCTGCTTTAGAGGTTAGTAGACAACTTGATACAAGATATGATACCATTTGGTATGCAATGCATAAAATACGTTGTGCGATGGGTAAAAGAGATGCACAGTACAAACTAGATGGTACAGTAGAATTAGATGATGCCTTCTTTGTTGCAGTTGATTTAGAAAGAGACAAAGACGAACCATTAAAGCGTGGTAGAGGTAGCCAAAGAACAGCTAAAGTGATGGTCATGGTAGAATCTGAAAAGGTAGCCAAGAAAGATATTAAGAGTAAGCACAACAAAGGTCGTAAGATGGGATTTGTAAAGATGGTTGTAATGGAAGATTTGTCTGCACCTGAAATCAATTATGAAGCGGAACAAGCGTTGAAACCAAGTGTATCTGTGATAGCAGATGATTGGAAAGGATACAGAGGATTAGACCAAGTAATAGCGAAGGTAAAGCAAACGGTTACACCACCTGAAAAGGCTATGGAACACTTGCCGTGGGTTCATACGGTTATCTCAAATGCGAAGAAAATGACTTTAGGAGTACATCATTCAGTATCCAAACAATACTTACAGAACTATCTAAATGAGTTTGTATGGAAAATTAATCGTAGAAATTTTGCATCAGACCCATTTGAAAGGGCAGTTTGCATGGCAGTTGATTCTTATTGGAATTAAAGAAAAGTAGTTATAATTAATGAAACTGCTGTCCCTACTTAACCCCGAAGGGCGTTGATTTTGCTTTAAACAATCGCACATCTATTCGCATTTGCATACTTAAGACGTGGTTGTTTCAGGGTAAACGGGACAACAGCATTACAAAAATATGAAAAGCTGCTATTAATTTAGCAGCTTTTCTATTTTATCTCCTTTTGCTGTCCCTCTCATATTCACTCTTACATCTTTTAGAGCAAAATTTCACTTCATTGCCAAATATGGACTTCTTAATTTTGAACTCTCTATCACACCAAATACATTCACTTAAGTCACCTCTTCTAATACCATCTGCGTTTAACTCATTGTTCTTTTTATAACTTCTGACAATAAAATATCCAATTGCTGCTCCTAACATCGCAAATCCTCCTGACCCCTCATCACCTAGGTATATTATAGGGGCAAAGAATCCAATTACAATTGCCCATAGATAAGCATTCTTTAAAATTTTCATGTTTCATATGATTTAAGTTAGAAAATGCTCCAAGATAATAAGTTAGCATATATGTTAACCATAAAAATCACATGATTTTGACATTGTACCATTGAATCAATGGTATGGATAAGCGAAAGCTGCAAAAAATAATAGGTAAAAACATCAAAAATGCAAGGTTAGCTGTAGATATGACTGCACAAGAGTTAGCAGTAAGAATTAATGTTGAAAAATCTACGATGTCAAGGCTTGAAGCAGGGAACACAAATCCCACAATCTATACACTCCACAAGATAAGTCAGGCTCTAGGAGTCGAATTAGAAGATATAGTGAAAATCTAATTATCAATCACTCCCCAACAAGCGGATAGTCAGTATTTATAATTCACCATTTATAATTATTCTTCGGCCATTTATAATTATTCTTCGGGAATAAGCGCTCCATTTGCAATCCAATCTTTAACAGCAGCTATCCACTCTTCTTTTCCGATAGGGGGCAATTCTCTTGCTTCGCCTTCGCCATTTACTCCGGGCTCCCAGGCCCATAAGACGAGTTCATCTTCTGTCAAGTGTTTGAGGATATCATCGGTAGAGCGGCCACCATTGCGTGCAGGGTCCATAATTTGTTTGGCAATTTCTACACGAGACTTTCCTTCCCAGGCCATTGAATTAGGAGCTAAAGCCCAATGAGGCGCACCAGGTACACCCGCAAAATTATTATTTTCCGCTTGATGGCAAGTATTACAAGTATATCCAGCCAATCCATTTCCATCTACTCCGCGTTGCACACCGAGATGATGCAGATGACTATCTTCACCTTGCCTAGGGGTATTTCCCGAGGGATGACAATTCATACATCGCTTATGTGTTATTACCCGCATCACTTTATCAAAAGAACTTTGGTCCAGGGATAATTCAACTTTTGGAATCGTATCCTCTCCTTCAAAACTAGTCAGTCCGAGCGACACGCCCAGTATAAGACAAGAAAGCAGGATATACTTTGATGCACTTCTCTTCATACCCGTAAGTTAGCAAACCACTAGGGTATAACAAAATATTGGTCTAGTACATTAATAATATCAAATTCTTCAACATAAAAATTTGCATGTGGGGATCTGCCGAGCTATCGCCGGCATCGAGCTCATATCTTGCAAATCATATAAAATCATTAAATTTAAGAGATACTAAATTAATAAAGAAGGGCTGTGCTTGTAGCCTCGTATTCGGGCTAAGTACATGCAAATGATACTGACGTGATAGGAACAACAAGTACAGTCTTCTTTTTGAGTCTGAATAGTACCTAAGTACATAGTCCTAGACTATGATACAGCATACATATGAGCGAAGACGGCGAAAGGATTACTTCGATATTAATGTTTTTTTAATCTACTCAAATTTTCGAAAATGATATTAAAGTATTCAGTTGGCAATGATATTAGTCACAAAGATTTCAGAAGTTGCATATCTACAATAGATATACAGCAGCGAGTTAAAGTGATAGCGAGTAGAAAATTTGATAACAGTCCTAGTGGGTTCAAAGCATACAAGGAATGGTATGAAAAGAATCATAAAGATTCAAGCATACCAATGCATTTTTGCATGGAGGCTACAGGAGTGTATCATGAAGAATTATCCCATTTTATACATGGACAAGGTCATCGAGTATCCATACTTTTAGCAAATAATTCCAAGAAATATTTGGAGAGTATGGGCTACAAGACGAAAAATGACAAGCTTGATGCCCAAGGCTTAGCTCAAATGGGAGCAGAAAGATCCCTCAAACAATGGGATCCCCCTGTTGAATTTTATGCTAATTTAAGATGCCTTACAAGGCAGTATCAAAGCCTACAAGAGCTCAAAACAGCTGAAAACAATAGACTTCATGCTATGAAAATAGCAAAGCATAAAGTAGGTTTGGTAATCCGTCAAGTAGAGCAAAGTATAAAGCATATAAACAAGCAAATAAAAAAGATTGCAGAAGAAATTAATAAGCACATCAAAAAAGATGAAGAAGTATTTAGAAAGGTAAGTCAGATAAGTATCATCAAAGGAGTGGCAGAATTAACAATAGCAGTAGTGATAGCAGAAACCTACGGATTCGAATTGTTCGATAATGCAAAGCAATTAACAAGC
>CAKZVJ010000131.1 GCA_937923345.1 uncultured Saprospiraceae bacterium | reverse complement strand
ACTCAATTTGTCATGATTTTTAAAAGAAAATCACGCCAAATTGGTTCTTGCCTCGCTAATAACCCAGGGTTGCCACCCTGGGCTTTAATATGGCCACCCCCCGAAAAAAAATCGGGGCAAGCTCTCCGGGGTTCTTCTCTTACTTCTGAACATCCCTATAATAGTTAGAGTCAAACCTATCTTATTATTCAGTGGATTTCGATAAAAGTGTGTTTTCCTATTTCTTAGTTCTTGGAGTGAGATTATCCAGTACTTTTATTGCTATGGGTGAGCGGTAGTAGTGGTATGAGCTAGGCTAGGGGGCTAGTGAAGGAGTGCTGAGCGGTAGATGAGCGAAGGGAGCGAATATGCCGATCAGCTCATCCTGAACAGTCTCCTAGACTATCGAATATAAACGGATGACGCGGTCAGTGATTTGATGAGGTACGAATCAAATCACTGGCACCCCCTTCTCTTAAAAATGGTAAAATTAACCCTTAGGCGGGATCGGGCTACCGTGTGGATCCTCTTTTGGAAATCCGAGTTTTGCATCTACTTCATCGAGCATGTCTTCTGTCAGCAAGTGCTCATACTTTTCTGCATCTTCGTGGATTTGCTCAGCGCTGAGGCCCATCTCGTTTACCAAGTACGTTTCCCAAAGTCTGTGCGCCCGCACCAATTTGTTGGCTTGGTCTTGACCCGTTTGAGTAAGAACCAACTCAGGACTAAGTTGAACGATGTTTTGCTTGGCCATTTTGCTTAGGTTGTTTTTGAGCAGGTTAGTGTTGTAGCCAAGTTGTTCTTGCAAATTTTTGAAGGAAAGTTCTTCTTTCTGCTGCAGTCTGAAAGCCTGTTTCAAAGTATCTTCGAGATATATTTTATTGCGTAAATTTCTATTACGTATCGTCTTAAATACGAGTCCTTTCATAGGAGAAAAGAAAACCGCTAAGATATAGAAAAATGCCGCGATTACCGCCATCATGGGTCCAGGTGTAGTATCATATTGGATGGCTAATATCATGCCGATTACAGCGGATAAAAAACCAATTAACGAAGATATGATTAGGACTTTTTCTAACTTATTTGACAAAAGTAAGGCAGTGGAAGCAGGGGTAATCAGCATAGCGACAACCAATATTATACCGACAGCTTTGAGCGAGGCCACAATAACAAAGGATAAAATTAACATTAAAAAATAATGTATCATTCTGATTGAGATACCCATTGTTTTTGCGATCACAGGCTGGAAAGTAGTAGCGAATAAATACCTATAAAATACGACAACACTAATGATGACATAGACTCCGATACCCAACAAAAGATAAATATCCTCATTGCTAATTCCTAAGGTCGTACCAAATAAAAAGTCTTTGAGGTCAAGATGAACTCCAGGTCTGCGATTTGCAGCAGAAATACCAATAACACCAATAGCGAACATGGTGGTAAAAACAATGCCTATGGCGGCATCGTTTTTTGTATTTACATTGCCTTGAATCCAAGTGATGATGATCGCAGTGATTAAGCCAGCGGCAACAGATCCAATAAAAAAACCTACCGTACTCATGCCAAAAATGCTAAAGGCCACGACAACGCCAGGGAGAATAGCATGGGCTAATGCATCCCCTATAAGGGCCATGTTACGCAACACGATGAAGCTACCTAGCAAGCCACAGGTGACGCCAACCATAGTTGAGGCTATCAATGCACGAATGGCCCATTCTTCTGTAAAAAGTGTTTGTAGAGTTTCTAGCATAATACTTTTGCTCGAGAGCAGAAAATTCTAGGTATATTTTGAATGCATCATTTCTTTTAGCATGCCTTCTTTCATGCTATATTTAGAAACAACTAATTGATCGAAATTATGTTTTCTAAACACAAAGTTAACTAAAATTAATGCCACTACGATAAGGTCTGCACGGGTATGTGGAATTTCTTTAATCTCTTTTCTTTCATGTAGATTTTTTGCGATGACCCCTTGGCTAAATTTTTCAAGCGTGCTAGTATCTAACACGCTAGCAGTAGGGGATAGCATATTTTTAGGAAAGATGTTTTCTAGTACATCAAAGGTGCCAGATGCACCTATCAAGGTCTTTGGATGGAGAGATTGTAGTTGTTGAAAAAGGGGGCTCAGCGTAGACTCTAGAAATCTATGCAGTGCCAGTATTTGAGCTTCAGGAATAGGATCCTCTTGATGAAATTTTTGGGATAAAACACCGACTCCAATTCTGAAACTTTCGGCATAAAAAACCTTAGTGGCGTTAGCGATAATAAACTCTACGCTTCCACCACCAATATCCATGATCATACATGGTTTTTCATCAAATGGGAAACTCAGTTTGATACCTTTATAAATAAGTTCTGCTTCTCTTTGACCAGATATTTTTTTGATTTCGATGCCAAAATTTTGTTTTACCTCCTGACAGAATTGGCTTGAATTGCTAGCGTTTCGTATAGCAGAAGTGCCAAAGGCAATGGCATGGTTGCATTTATTTTCGTCAAGAATTTGTTTGAATTCACGGAGCGCTTGCAGACCTCTTTGGAAGGCCTTTTTATCAATAAATCTAATATTGGAAGTGCCGAGTTTTACAAATATTCTTTTCCTAACTAAAGTGGTAAACGACTGCTCTTTAGAATCTAAATTGACGATTAGGAGATGAAAAGTATTAGTACCAATGTCTATTACTCCTAATCTTTTGAACATTGAAATAGGTTATTAATTGTAGAATTACTGCTCGCCCATCTTTCGGGCTTGACTAAAAATATTATTGAAGTGTGCTACACCATCAGCAGTGATGTTGTTCGCATAAACGCGCTTTTTATCTTTTATAAAAACAAAGTACTGGCATGCGTTACTGAAATATATTTCTGCTTCAATTTCTGTATTTCCATCGATTTCGTAGAATACTCTCCCAATGCTTTTGCAATTAGGGTCTAGTGTAGGGACCTGCTCAGAAACATGTGAAAGTGTCTGCTGTATGCTTTGCTTATTGTTCATGCTCATGCTAAAGTCTGATTCGTAGAATAGGTAATCTACATAATTACATTGATCAAAGAGTTTTTGCATAAGGTCTATACCTATGGAAGGTAGCTTTTCTGTGGCTTGATTTGCGCTAACGGGAGTGGTACTTGTATTTGAATTAGTTTCGCCCGTGGTTCCAGTTGACTGTCCGCAGGATAGAAATAGAAACGGAATAAAAATGAGTATTGCGAAGTTAAGTTTCAAAGTGTGTTGATTTTCCGTGTTAAAATATGTAAGTACCGTGCAAAGATAGATTAAAGCCTAATAATGATTTTCTACCATTGAAATCATCGTTTGGATCGAATCTGTAAAGTTTGATTATTGACCTATTATATCTAAAAGTAAGACCAAATTTGCTATTAACAAAGTAGGTAGCTCCAACTAAAAAGCTCAAGTCGTTTGACCGCCATGCTTCTACAAAATCCGTGTTGTCGACCTCGTTGTCCAATTCAGCATTGATGAGCCTTCCATAGCTTAATCCACCTTGAAAATGCAATCTATAGTAATCTTCAGCTGCCCAATCTTTAAAACTAAAGATAATGGGAACCGCTACATAAGTGGTTCTATAGATATTTTGAACATTTCCATCTGCTCTAGCTTCATCTTTTGCTCCTCGTTGACTATAGAGAATTTCCAAGCTGAGACTAGTTTTTTCGGAAAGATTGACCAAACTCTTAAGCCCTCCCTCAAGGCCAGGCTTATTAAAGCCTGCACTATCGTCTCCATTTATTTGGCTCGCTGTAAACCCTGCTACTAGACCAGCTTTAAATGTTTGAGCATTCAGCTGGACTAATGAAAGACAAATGGCAGCTAAAAAGATAAGTTTTGATTGAAACATAGAAGCAATATATATCAGTTTTAATAAATTTTATAGATTTACATAATAAAGGCTAAGATTTAGCATTTATTAGAAATCTACACATAAGTTGAACTGCTGTGATTAAATATAATAGAAATAACTTAAAAAAGTTGGAAACCATATTCGAGTTGTCTGGATATAACATTCGTTATGAAAGAGGAACGTTCAATAGTGGTTATTGTATGGTGGAGAATAATAATATTATTGTCATAAATAAGTTTTTCGACGTCGAGGGACGAATTAACACGCTGCTAGAAATTGAGCAGAATATTATTATCCAGGAAGATAACTTAGATGAAAAGAGTATGGAGTTTTATCAAAAGATTCTATCCCTAAACCCTTCACTCTAAAAACTTGCAACGCAATACATGTACACTATTAGGGACTGGTACATCACAAGGAGTACCTATAATAGGTTGTAAATGTGAGGTCTGCATTTCCTCCAATGCTAAAGACAAAAGGCTGCGTACCTCAGCTTTTCTACAAATTAATCAAATCAATATAGTAATCGATGTTGGTCCTGATTTCAGGCAGCAAATGCTTGTTAACGAGATCGATAGAGTAGATGCAGTGCTAATCACACATCAGCACAACGATCATATCATTGGTCTAGATGACGTGAGACCGTACAATTTTATGCAAAGGCATCCAATGCCAATTTATGCAAGCAGGGAAGTGATTGGTGATATTGTACATAGATTTGATTATGCTTTTGCACAAGATAAATATCCAGGTGCCCCTTCATTTGAAACAAATACTATTGATGTATTGCCTTTCATGGTAGGGCAGACCAAGATTATACCAATCAAGTATTTGCATGGGGCTATGACCGTAAGAGGATTCAGGATTAACAACTTTGCATATGTAACGGATATAAAGACGATTGACGATCAAGAAATTGAGAAGCTAAAAGGATTGTCCAATCTAGTACTTAGTGCGCTCCATCATACGGAACATCATTCGCACTTTAATTTAAAAGAGGCCTTAGCCTTCATTGAGATATTGCAGCCTAAGCAAACCTATTTGACTCATTTGAGCCACAGAATGGGCCTGCATGATAGCATTTTTGACTTGCTGCCGCATAATGTCAGTGTAGGATATGATGGACTTAAAATAACAATGGATTGACTTGCTTAATGCGCCGTCCTTTTCGCTTGTTAGTAATTCTACTGCTGAAATTTTATATGGCTTTGGTAGTTGGATATAACTATCAAGCATTTAACACGTAAGATTTACTATTAATACAATTATTTCTATAACTTAGAGTTACTTCATTACAAAGCAGTTCAATTCCCATTTAAAACGGATGATAAAGCATATTTACCTTCTATTTTTTCTCTTCCTTCCAATGTTATTGTCGGCGCAGCAATTTGCGCAGAGTTCTTTATACAACTATAATGTTTATGGATTTAATACCGCAGTAGCAGGTATAGAGGAGAATCTTTCCATTAGTGCTGACCTGCGAAGACAATGGCTTGGGCTTGAAGGAGCTCCCTCTACGCAATTTATCAATGCACATCTACCTATATTTTTTACAAGTGGGGGCTTTGGGGTAGAAGTCAAGAATACGACCATTGGAGTCACGCGCAATCTCAGAGCGAGTCTTAGTTATAATCAAATATTGAATGTAGGTGAAAATACAAGAATCTCGATTGGGCTAAGTGGAGGGCTAGATCAGCATTCCTTTGATGGCCAAGACCTCAGAACTCCTGATGGAAGTTATGAGCCCGGTAACATTACGCACGCGGACCTCATTTTGTCTGAATCAAATGAATCGGCAATTGCGCCAATTATATCAGCAAGTATGTATTTGAAGCACAAACAATTAAGCGTTGGTTTGTCTGCTGATAATTTGCTTGCTACTACTTTCGAATTCGATACTGAAAGAAGTGACATAGTTTTTAACCAAATTAGGCATTATTATGGTTACGTTAATTACGAATTGGACTTAGGTAATGATCTAATCCTTAGGCCATCGCTTTTATTGAAGGCCGAGTCAGCAGAATTACAAGTTGATTTGAATATAGCGGCTGAATTGCAAGAAATGTTTTTATTTGGTGTTGGATATAGAGGCTATAATGCCCAGTCCAACGATTCCGTTGTTTTTCAAGGAGGAATTAAAATGAATAATAACCTCCAATTCATTTATGCATATGATTTTGGACTATCAGACTTAGTTTCGACGCATACTGGTAGTCATGAAATCCTGATAAGATATGAGATAAAGACTAATTTAGGTAGAGGACTGCCTCCTCCAATAATTTACAATCCACGTTTTTTGTAGGTGTTTCGTCAGCTTTATTGCACTTTTTCAAGTGTTTTATTGAAAAATGCCATTAATTTTGTCTTTTAATAATACGATGAATAATCAATCGTTTATTTGTGGATATAGCACTTTTTTCAACCACATTTAATAATTGTTTGAAATTTTGTTTTGTTTAGATAAGAAAGCTATATTTACATTCTTATAATTCTATACTAATCTAAAGAAAAGTAATAAATCCGGGTGTTAATGAAAAAGTATATTAAAAATTTCACGGTGCTAAGTTTCTTGGCCATGATCTTCTCTTGTGGAGGAGGCGGAGGTGATACTGGTCAATTGATCGGTGCATTAGACAGACCTACATGGAAAGGTATTAATCCATACGGGATGGTGTATGTGCCTTCTGGAACCTTACATATAGGTCCTGGGGATCAAGATGTTAGCAACACTTTCGTGCAAAGATCAAAGTCCATTTCGATTAATGGATTCTACATGGATGATACAGAAATAACAAATAACGAATACCGACAGTACGTTGAATTTGTTAGAGATTCTATAGCACATACTTATCTCGACAATTTTTATGAAGGAGACGATGGTGAACAATACATTGACTACGGTTACGAAATAGACTGGTCTGATGAGACTTTAGACGATCTTTTTCACCAAGGTGACGATAAATTTGGCTCTGGAAATGAAATAAACGCTAGTAAGCTTCTATTTGAGTACTCTAAATTTGACTGGAAGAGAGCAGCATCAGAGAACTCCGACTGGCAAAGAGTACAAAAAGAAGGGGGTACTGCAAGAGGAGATTATATTAGCACTGAAGAAGTAGTAATTTATCCAGATACTTTATGCTGGATTAGAGATTTTGCGTATTCATATAATGAGCCAATGACTAGAAATTACTTCTGGCACCCAGCTTACGATGACTATCCTGTTGTAGGTATTAACTGGAAAATGGCGAATGCATTTAATCATTGGAGAACTCAAATTTGGGATAGTTACCAATCAATCAGAAAAGATGGAATAAACTCTGAAGATTTCAGACTTCCTACTGAGCATGAATGGGAATATGCAGCAAGAGGCGGTCACGAATCTGCACCATATCCATGGGGTGGTTATTACCTTAGAAACGCAAAAGGATGCTTATTAGCTAATTTCAAGCCTGGAAGAGGTAATTATCCAGAAGATGGAGGTCTTTACACTGTAAAAGCGGATGCTTATTTCCCTAACGATTTTGGGCTATATAACATGGCTGGAAACGTATCTGAATGGACTTCAACTGCATACCACGAAAACGCATATAGCTTTTTGCATGACTTAAATCCTGACCTTAGGTACGATGCTGAAGAAGAAGAATCTGAATTTAGCAAACGTAAGGTTATCAGAGGAGGATCCTGGAAAGACGTAGGGTTTTTCCTTCAGACGGGTACCCGTCACTGGGAATTCCAAGATACTACGAAATCTTATGTAGGTTTCAGATCTGCACTTACCTTCCTTGGAAGATCACTTAATGATTTCTAATGAATGCACCCTATAAAAGATGGAGAAGCTATATATAGTTTCTCCATCTTTTATAATTGTTCTCGAATATCAATCAAACCAAACTTTATCTAAATTTTACTAGGCTTTGCGAAATCTGTAACTTTTGCAAGTTATAGCGTTATATATTTATAGTCTAATCCTAAATAAATGTAAATAATTAATAACCAATATATTATCTAACATTCAAAAATTGAATTAAAATGAGTTTTATAAAATCTAAGGGATTCAAGTATATCAAAAACCTAATAATTGGTCTTGGAGCGGCAGTTGTACTTGTCGGAGCCTTGGCGAAACTTTTGTCTCACCCTTTAGCTGACATTATGTTGACTGTAGGTCTTCTTACAGAAGCAGGTATCTTTGCCTTTTTAGGAATTATAGGTCCTGATCCTGATTACTATTGGAATAAATTATACCCTGGACTTGATAACTACAATTCTAAAATACAGCCTTTAGCAGCTGGCCCTGCTCAAGCTGAAGATCTTCCAGGTCTTAATGGTCAAGTTGTTGAACAACAACTGGGTGGAATGTTAACTGAGCTTCAAGGAATGTCTTCAAGCCTAGGTTCATTGAAAGCACTTCAAGAAGTGGATTTCTCTAATACAGGTGATCAAATTAAGACAATGGGTAACTTCTACTCAAGAATGAACGAAGCAATGGCTAACATCAGCGATTCATTGGAAGATACAAAGAATTATAAGGATCAGTTAACTGCATTGAACCAAAACTTAGGTTCATTGAATTCTGTATACGGAAACATCCTTTCTGCTATGGGTAACATCAGAAGAGAAGCATAATCTTATTTCAGAACAAATCTAAAAATTAAAATAATATGTCAATTCCAAAGGAACCGCGTCAGTTGATGATCAACCTTATGTACTTGGTACTAACGGCGCTATTGGCTTTGAATGTTTCTGCTGAGGTTATGAACGCGTTCTTTGATTTAGATAAATCATTGAAGGTGTCTAACAAGCTTACATCTGATGGTGTAAAGTCTACAAAAGAAGGAATTCAGCCACTTTTAGATAAAAAACCAAAATTGAAAGCTCCTCTAAACGAAGGTATCGACGCGATCAATACTGAAGTTGAAGAGTTTATCGGCTACATTGATGATGTATACGCTAAGCTTATTGATGGATCTGGAGATAAGAATGGTGTTGTTGATGAAGGAGATTATATCAAAGGTGATATGGTTGCAGGTAAGCCATTAGGTAAAAAGAACAAGGATATCACAACTAGACTTCTTGTTTTAGGAGACCCTGCATCGGGTGAAGAACCTTACGGTCCGATCATTAAAAGTAAAGTTGCTGAGCTGAAAGCTAAGTTGATCGAGATTTACTCTAATACCATTAGAAATAAGGATGTAATGACTGAGGGTAAGTTGAAGAAAGAAGAAGTTGAAGAAAGAATTAACGCCATCGTTGCAAGTATTCCACTACAAGTAGAGACAGACGAAGAAATTCTGGCTAAGTCTAAAGATGGTAAGCAGAAAACTTGGTCTGAATACAAATTTAAGCAAATGCCATTGGCTGCTGTAATGCCTTCATTAACTAAGCTTCAGACAGATGCTAGAAATGCGCAAGGTACTATGGTAAACAAACTTGCTGAATTAGTAGGGGGTAGAGAATTGAAGTTGAATAAATTCTTCCCAGTAATGAATGCCAAGAAAGGGTATGTAATTAAGGGTGAGAAGTTTGAAGCTGAGGTTGCTATTGGTGCATTCTCAAGTGAATTTGCTAAGACTTCTACGATTTCTGTTAACGGTCAAAGAATCAAGTTGAACGCAGAAGGTAAAGGTACTTTCTCTGAAACGGCTAATTCTACTGGTAAGAAGAAATTGAAGTTAACAGCTAACGTTGTGAATCCTTTATCAGGAGAAAAAATGTCAGGTAACTCTGAATTTGAATATGAAGTAGGGGTTAGATCTGCTTCTGTATCTGCTGATAAAATGAATGTATTTTACATCGGTGTAGATAATCCTGTTTCTGTATCAGTTGCGGGTGCTGCTTCAAACTCAGTAAAAGCAAATTGTTCTGGATGTAATATGACTGGATCAGGAGGTAAGTTTACAGTAACTGCTTCTAAGCCAGGTGATGCGACAATTAATGTATCAGCTGCTGGATTCCCAAATACTCCATTTAAGTTTAGAGTAAAAAGAATTCCTAATCCAACTCCAGTATTAGGAGCGGGACCAAACAGAAATGGTGGTCTTATGGGTAATGGTGAATTTAAGGCTCAAGGTGGTCTTGCTGCCATATTAGATGGGTTTGATTTTGATGCAAAGTGTAATATCCAAGGATATGAACTTACAAGAGTTGCGAAGCGTCAGGATCCAGTTTCTGCTGTTAATCCAGGGGCTAGATACGGTGGAGATGCTAAGCGTCTTGTAAATGCTGCAAAACCAGGAGATACATATTACTTTGACAAAGTTAAAGCTAGATGTCCAGGTGATGCTGCAGGTAGAAAACTACCTTCTATTGTGTTTAAAATAAAATAGTTATCTTTATATAAGATAAGTTAAAAAATACCGTTTTTTTAATAGATACGGTACTTTTAGGTAAATATTCATATTATGAAAAATACGTTAATAAAATTTTCAATTGTTCTTTTTGCGATGTTTTTCGCATTTGGCCAAGCAATAGCCCAGAATCCAGAGGAGGATTTATTAAGAACAGAATCAAGCGAACCTGAGGATGAAGACAAGCCAATCGATGGTATTGTTAAGAAAAGATTAGTAGAAGAAAGAGAAATACTTGCTTACGAACCAATTCGTGAAGCGGATATTTTTTGGGAAAAGAAAGTATGGCGTGTAATTGATATCAGAGAGAAGATGAATCTTCCTTTTGCATATCCTGAGATGCCTTTCTTTACTATTATCATGGATGCTGCAGTGAATGGTGAAATTGATACGTATAGTACAGAGGATGATAAATTTACCTATAAGTTAGAGCCAGACGAGGTTGCCTCTATGGGTGCTTCTGTGGATACTGTAATTACATTCGATCCTGAAACGTACGAGGAGAATATTCAAGTAGTAAGAAATGACTTGAATCCAGAAGACGTAAAGAGATATCGTGTAAAGGAAATATGGTTCTTTGATGAAGAGTCATCTACAGTACAGGTTCGTATCTTAGGTATCGCTCCTTTGAAGGACGTTACTGATGATAACGGTAATTTTAGATATGAGCAACCAATGTTTTGGGTATACTACCCAAATTGCAGAGAATTGCTAGCTAGACACAATGTATTTAATCCAGGAAATGATTCATCCAATATCACTTGGGAGGATTTGTTGGAACGAAGATATTTCTCTAGTTATATCATGAAACAATCGAACGTTTACGATAGACGACTTCAAGATTATCTGACGGGTGTTGATTTGCTTCTAGAAGCAGATAAAATCAAGAATGAGCTGTTCAACTTTGAACAAGATCTTTGGTCCTATTAAACAATCGTTTAAGAATATTAAAAAAGCCAACCTGAATCTTCAGGTTGGCTTTTTGTTTTTCTATACCTACTCACCCTCAGTGAACACTTTGTGTATAAAATGGGGATGTTCAAGAATATCATATTTCATTGAGATAAAAGGTTTTACATCTCAAAATCTCTAAATGATTACCTCATTTTTAATATTATTACTTTAAAAACGGGGTGATTCTTAGACTCAATTTGTCATGATTTTTAAAAGAAAATCACGCCAAATTGGTTTTTAACTCGCTAATAACCCTGGGTTTCCACCCCAGGGAAAACGCATCAAAATAATTGATATTCAATTGGATATAAGTTATTAACTTTCGACATATAAAAAATCGAAAGTAAAATGGCAGAAGCATCGACTAAAAAGGAAGGGGTATTACATTTTTT
>CAKZVJ010000130.1 GCA_937923345.1 uncultured Saprospiraceae bacterium | reverse complement strand
CGCTTTTGTAATTCTTGTAATGGATCTCCTAACTTCGATACTAAGTTATTCTGATCTGTACTCTCAAATAAACTCGTAATTGGATTGTATATTCGCATACCTAAAATTAATAAAAATTAAGAGGTTTTTAGAGGTGCCCTTGATATACTAGGATATACATCCATGGATATAGTCTCTGAATTCATCAGTGGTCATTTTATTATGTCTAGCGTCGTAAGTAGAGCTCTCTAGATTATATCGAGATCTTTTGTTGAATATCACAAATGCTCCCTTGAAGTACCTTGTTACAAAACGTGCAGTATCTGGTATGTCGAGTCCACCTTCTTTATGGTAATCCATATTTTGAAGTATTTCATGGTTAGCATACTGACCAGGGTGCAACTCAGCTAAAGGTTCATAAATACTAGATTCAAACTCGTTATTAGTGTAGACACCTGAAGAATTTAATCCACCAGTTTCAAGACGGAAGTAATTCCAGCTTGGATCAGCACCAAAGGATTCAAAAATCAACTTAATTGGCTTTACAATATAAATTGAATCAAAATCTAGTTCAATACAGCCTTCTTCAATTGACCTTCTGGCATCTATTAAATCTAACCCACCAGTGTCTGGGAAAAATAAATGATTAAGGGATTGAACACTTCCAAGAATTTTAAGTATTTGAATTATCTCATCTAAGTCTTCCCAAATTACTCTTTTGGGAACTGAGACTGGAAACAGTTTATTAAGTATTTCAGCCCATTGTTGATTATTGCGTAAATGAAAATTGCCGTTCAATTGCCTCCAAGCATACAAACTATGAAGAAACTGCTCTATCGATGGTCTAATTATTGGATCATTATCAGTGCAGTTTGTAAGCAACTTATCTATTGGAGTAGTATATTCCGTATGGTATTTGTTCCTAAGCTGGAGAATAGTATCTACATTATATTGCCCTTCAAAACCAATTTGTATATCTGTCAAAATTATCCAAAGAGTTTTTGCCATTGAATAGACATCTGATTTGAAATAGTCAATTTCTTCACCAGAGTGTCGATTTATTTCAGGAGCCATTGTCCAGCGTGGGCCTATTTTTTCTTTTCTTTTTGAAACTTCCTTTTTGTCTGGAAAATCAACTAACCCAAAATCAATTAAAAATGGCTCATCACCTATAAAAAGTAAATTTGCAGGTTTAATATCTCTATGCACAATACCTCTAGAATGTAAGTTAGCCAGCGACTCAGCAATTTTAATAACAACTTCTATTTTATAATTAAATTCTTTATCCTTTATTTTTTTCTCAAAAGAATCACCTATAGGCATAATATAATATGAAATCTCACCTTTGTAGTCATCAGGCAGGTAAGATTCTATAATCGGGATTACGCCCTTTATATCTTGATTGCCTTCAATAGTATTTACTTCATCCGTAAATCTTTGAAATGCAGTACTATGATCTTTCTTCAGAAGTTTGATAGCTCTTTTTTCTCCTGAGTCGTTAGAGCAAATCCATACTTCACCATTACTTCCACTATTAATTTTAGACAATAATGTCCATTGACCAACCCTATCTTTTCCTCTAAACTCTCTTTTCAAATTTACTTTTATTATTGTGTTCTTAACACTTGAACCATTAATATTCGAATTAGGTATTTATGCAATTCCAAGGCCTTGAAAAAAGGAAGCAATACTAGCTAAGCTGCCAGTTATGTTTAGAAGTTTATCTTTCAAGTCTTGGCTAGGAACTTCATTGCTTCCTTTCTAGCCCCCTAAATAACTGGATGCTGTGTTAATCTTGCCTAAATGTTGCAACTCAGCAATTCGTTGTTGATAGTTATATTTAACATTAATAGCCTCGCTAGCCTTTCGAAAAAGCTTCTTTTCGAATTTTTCAAAACTGAAACTTTCGAGGGTGAAGGCGACTTCTTCTGCTTTTTGTTCAACTCTTTGCATATTCATCCTATACTCTTTAAATTCATTTCTAGACTTTGATGTCTCCCAGATACTATGAAAGTCTTTTTTTGAAAGTTCGAATTTTGTAGGATAGAGTTTTTGCTTTCTTGGAAAAGAAGTGAAGACTCTTAGTTTGAAAGGGTACTTCCCATTATTTTTCATCCTCCTTGTATCCAAATACATTGATATAAAGAATTTCTTTTTTAGATTTTCCATGAATGTCATTTATGTTGTATGCAAATGTAATATGTATTGCATACAATTTGCATATGAAAATGATAAATATCAATAAACAATTAGATAATAAACAGTACATTTAGTCCTGTAATACAGTGATGTAGCATAATATTCAGATACTATCAAAAAGTAAACAAATAGCATGAATTATGCTTTGGGAGCAGGGGTCGCAGGTTCCCTGTCTGACTGGCGTCAGCCAGGCAGGGAATCCTGCCGCCCCGACAATATTAAGGTCAGCAACATTGTTGCTGGCCTTTTTTAATTTTACTGATCATGGAAAACCAGAATGTCTATACAGTCTACATCTTACATTCGTTAACCCTCAAAAAATATTATGTTGGTTCAACGAGTATGAGTGTGGCGGCTCGGCTTAAGAAGCACCTATCAAATCACAAGGGTTTTACCTCGAAAGCAAAAGACTGGAAAGTAATTCTAGTTATTGAGAAATCTACAAAGTCAGAGGCTTTAAAGTTAGAAAGACAAATAAAGAAAAGAGGAATACAAAGATGGTTGGAGGTTAATGGATAAGACAGGGGCAAGCTAATTAATCAAACCACCCTCATTATGTCAAAGATCATTACGTTTTACGAAATGGGATTTTCCATTTCTACATTACCAAACTCAGATAACAACGCAACGTCCGCTTGAATAGTGTGAGTTAGAATACTTACCATATTTAATATAGTGAGCCTAACTCTTAGGGGCAACGTTGTTAGTGCGGCTGATTCAATCTGCTTTGACATAATAGACAATCCAATCTGCCTCCATTGCCCAAAACCAATTCCCATTTCACACGTAAACAAGTCTTGAACCCTTGAAATATAAGGCATAATTGAGCGAGTTAAGTCAGGATAGCTTCGAAGAGCCATTCGTCGAAACATATTGGCCATTCAACGGCATTAATTTTCGGTTTAACGAATACGCATGTATTGACACGGTATTTGACCTACTTTATGGGTGAATAATCAAATAAACAGGAGATGAATAATCGCTTGAAGATACTATTGATAGAAGATGATACCATTGAGGTGATGAAGCTCAAGAGGGTAGTCACCACCTTAGGATTAGATCATCAAATAGAAGAAGCGAATAATGGTGAAGCAGCCTTCTCGCTTTTAAAAAATGCGGAGGACTTACCAGACATTATATTGTTGGATTTAAATATGCCCAAGATAAATGGAATAGAATTTTTGACCACCTTGAAAAATGATGATAAGCTTAGATATATACCGACGATAATATTGACGACCTCAAACAATCAAAAAGATATGCTGGCCTGTTATCGACTCGGAATCGCAGGGTATATTTTGAAACCACTGAAGTATGAACAGTATGCTAAAAAGATTGAATTTCTATTGGCGTATTGGAGTGCAAATGAACTTATAAAATAAAGTTATGAAAGGAATTGTGTTTACAGAATTTTTGGACTTGGTAGAAGATAAGTTTGGATTAGAAATGGTGGATTACATCATCACCAAATCTGATTTAGAATCTGAAGGGGTATATACAGCCATTGGAACCTACAGTTTTTCAGAAATGCTTCAGTTACTAAAGCATTTGAGCGCAAGAACCGAGTTGTCTATAGATAAATTACTCTTGGTCTATGGCGAACACTTCTTTAGTGTGTTAGAGACAAGTTACCCAGGCTTGTTGGCTAGCTATAAAGATCCCATCGAAATGATATCTTCAATCGAAAATCATATCCATGTCGAGGTAAGAAAAATATATCCGGATGCGGAGCTCCCTACTTTTACAGTCGTTGATCGATCTGAGAAAATGCTCATTATTGATTATACCTCTAGTAGGGCAATGCATCATTTTGGTTTAGGTCTTATGAATAAAACCTTTGAGCATTTTGATTCTACAGCAGACATCGTCTTAGAAAAAATAAAGCCTGATGGGACGGAGGTAAGGTTCGTCATTCATAAAAATTAAATGAATAACGAAATTGACATATTAAAGCGAGCTCTAGCCAGAGAAAAATCAGCTAGAAAGTCAGCAGAAAGAATTTTGGAAGAAAAGTCCAGAGATCTGTACCGTATATCTCAAAAACTTGAGACGCTTTTGGCAGAGAAATCAGCCCAATTGCAGGGTGTTTTTGAAAATATCATCGATGCCTATGTAATTATAGGTATAGATGGCGATATATTAAAGTTCAATGATGCGGCGAAGAGATTGTTTGAATATAATATTGATGAAGAACCTATCAACGTTGTCCAGCTCATTTTTCCGGAAGACCATGAATATGCAATGAATTCTTTTTTAGACCTAAAAAAATACGGGTATTTTAAAAACTATGAAGCTAGAGTGCTTACCAAATCAGGAGAAGTGAAGTGGGTGCATATCAATGCAAGTATCGTGTATGATGTAGGAAGAGTACCAATAGCGGCTCAAGGTATTGTTAGAGATATAACGGAAATCAAAAACTTAGAAGTTCAAAAGGAGAAGCTACTCAAGAAACTAGAAGGAAGTAATGACCTGTTGCAAGAGTATGCCCATATAGTATCTCATGATCTTAAATCTCCGCTCAGAAGCATAGATGCACTTGTCCATTGGATAAAAGAGGACAATCAAGGTCAATTAGATGAGACGACCATACAGAATTTTAAATTGATTGAAACCGCTCTAGAAAAGATGGAGCTCTTGATTACAGACCTATTGGATTATGCAAGTATCGGTGCAAAGGACACCCTTAAAGAAGAAGTAAACTTAAATGACTTGATGCGTGATTTACAAAGCATATTATTTATACCAGATCACATTAAAGTCATTATGCCGAAAAAAATGCCTACAGTTATAGGAGATCCGATAAAACTTCAGCAATTGTTCCAAAACCTTATTGGCAATGCCATTAAGTTTAGTGACAAAACCAAAGGAGAAATAAACATAGATGTAATAGAACTAGAGGGGTATTATCAGTTTTCCATTAAAGATAACGGGATTGGGATAGACCAAAAATTTCATAATAAGATATTCGAGATATTTCATTCCTTAAATAAGAGTAAAAGTTCTACTGGAATTGGATTGTCCATTGTTAAGAAGATTGTGGATATGCATGGAGGTAAGATATGGTTGAATAGTGAATTAGATTTTGGTACAACTTTTTATTTCACAATTGAAAAATGATGGAACAACCTAATTTGTCTTATATAAATAGTATGTCCGGGGGCGAGAAAGCGTTTGGAAAACGATTGTTAGCTATCATTAAGAAAGAGTTTCCGCTAGAAAAACAAGTTTACTTTGATAACTTAAACTCTGGTAATCATCAGCGAACGGCACAAAATGT
The DNA here is from genome assembly GCA_937923345.1 of uncultured Saprospiraceae bacterium. Classification (GTDB taxonomy): domain Bacteria; phylum Bacteroidota; class Bacteroidia; order Chitinophagales; family Saprospiraceae; genus JALZVN01. Next base: position 54,027 of record CAKZVJ010000130.1, on the reverse strand, counting down.
GCATAAGCTCAAGCATAAGATTAGTATATTAGGTCTGGTGAAAAGCTATGATGTAGCGACAAGGTATGAGGAGAATCTTCGTAACAATGATGCTACGTTGCAAAAAGAGTTTGAAGCGATACTTCTAGTAATGACTGACTATTTGAATAAAGTATAAGCGCTTTAGTTATGAATTGTATTATTATAGATGATGAAGAAACTGCACGTGTAATAATGGCTCATTTATGTAGTACAGTAGTCGGACTGAAGATTGTAGAAGAATTTCCTAACGCAATTCAGGCGATTAAATATTTAAATCATAATTCTGTTGACCTTATTTTTCTGGACATACACATGCCTGATTTCAATGGCATTGATTTTATAGAGACTATAACTCAGCCACCCAAAATCATTCTAACCACCTCTGACGCTAATTTCGCCATCCAAGCATTTGAATATGACTGCATTGTGGATTATCTTTTAAAACCAGTATCCATAGAGCGATTCCAGAAAGCCATGCAAAAATTGGAATCGATAAATATTTCCACTCCTAGGACTAGTAGTGCTGCAACCGCAATGGCGCCAAGTGCAGAAAATGATGACTCAGCCAGTGGAGACAATTTATACGTCAACATCAATCGTAGACTCGTTAAAATTGAGATGTCGACCATCTATTTAATTGAAGCAAAAGGGGACTATATCAAGATTAAGACCGAAGACCAAGAATACACCGTTCACTCGACCCTAAAAAAGATAGAAGAGAAATTGCCTAAAAATACTTTTCTAAAAGTGCACCGATCGTTTATCATCAATGTAAATAAGATTGTAGATATCGAAGACAATAGCGTCCTACTCAAGAGAGACGTAGTACCAGTCAGCCGTTCTAAGCGTGCTGAACTTATGAAGCGCCTTAATCTGCTTTAAAGAATGTTGATTTGTTGATTTGTTGATCTGTTAATCTGTTGATCTGTTGATCTGTTCTTCTATCTTGTGGGATACCTAAGACGCTCAACTCACTCGCGTTTATCATTTGCGTCCTGCTCAAGAGAGACGTAGTGCCAGTCAGCCGCTCTAAGCGTGCTGAACTTATGAAGCGCCTTAATCTGCTTTATAGAATGTTGATTTGTTAATCAGTTAATCTGTTCTTCAATTTAGTGGTTTACCTAAGGCGCTCACCTCACTTGCGTTTATAATTTATCATTTATAATTTATAATTATTAAAGTCTGACGATATTTTCCACTACAGCTTATCGATACTTTATTACCATTCATCCTTAGATTTTATCTCTCCAAACGAAATTGTTGATGTAGCGCACTAATACTTGATATACTTGTATTGAATCTATAAATATTTAACCATTAATACTGATTAATTATGCTGACTAAAAATACAACTTTCAAAAAACTATCTTTTATACCTAAGCTAGGTACTTTCAAAATGCTTTTTATTATAATGCTTTACAGCATCAATACACAAGCACAAGACATACCTTTTAATTGCGATTATAACGCTTATCTATTTCAATATAATGATGTGTATGCATTGGATCTTGCTTCGGGTAATTCCTATTTAGCTGCAGAAAATGTGACCCCTGGAAATATTAATGCTGCAGCTTATAACCCTGCCGATGGTTTTATATGGGGAGCCCTACAATCGCCAAGTAAAACGATTGTAAGAGTAGGTAAAGATTTCAAGGTGAGCACATTTTATCTAGAAGCATTACCTGCTACTGGATTATATATTGGTGATGTGAGTGTAGAAGGATACTATTACTTGAAAGGGAGTGGAGCGGCATTCTATAAAATAGACTTGGACTCAACATTTTCAGATTTCTTTTTGGATATAAACGAATATAGTTTATCGCAAGACATAAGTATGCATGACTGGGCTTTTAATGCTGTAGACAATCAATTGTACACCGTTGAGAAAAAGACAAATATTCTATATCGTATAAATCCAGTAAATGGGAAAGTGACAGCACTAGGAGAAGTGCCTGTGTTATCTGGGTTGAACTATACTTATGGCGCAGTCTATTTCGACAATGAAGGGAGATTTTATGTATCTGCTAATCAAACAGGAACCATCTATATGATACGGGCAGTTCAAGATATAGTACAGGGTGGAAATATCAATTCCAACTTTTTTGCTTTCGGCCCATCTAGTGCTAGTAATGATGGAGCAAGATGTCCAACTGCGCCAGTACCACAAGAAATTTGCGATAATGGCTTGGATGATGATGGTGATGGTCTTATTGATTGTGAAGATCCATCATGTTCTGGATTTGGAGAATGTGAAGTGTTTGAAGCGCCTACATCAGGATCTAATTCTGGAGGATTAGAAAGCAACAGTAGATTGTCTGACAAAATTAATAAACGAAACTTCAATAGAGCAAAAACAGGTTATAAGTTCAATATTGAACAAGCCAAGAGAATTACGAAAACAGATAATTATGGAAGTAGCTATTCTAGAAGCGCAGGAATCCGTTTAGAGGATTTTATTCCACTAAACAGTATTGGCGAAGATGAAGCAATCGAAGCCTCTCCAAGTGACTTGGTTGATATCACAAATGCAACTGAGGTATATTCTGTCGACTACTTACGAGATAATAGTGCTGTTGCTTCTGTACTTGCGCTGAAGACTGAAAGTGGTGTGTACGAGCATACTAAATATATTTGTGATCGATTGCTGGGCGCAGAATTACTAAGTGTTTCCACAATAGCGATTAATGGACATAGTTTTATAAAATCAGTAGTAAAGAATGAATTTGGTGGCTACGAATTTGTACTGAGTTTATCTGCTAGAATAGATAATAATGAAAGTAATTTCGCCATTGACAGCCACTGGTGCTTAGATCAATATGAAAAGAACACTAGCTACTACAACTTTCAAGTTTGGTCAAAAAATATTGATGATTTATATGCTCTAGGAGAAGAAGTATTAAGATTATTGGATGCTAAGAAGCCAGTTTCGAGCTATCAACTATCTACGCCTCCAGAGGTATTTGTAAGAAAAGGAGTTTACAAAAACGGAGCCTTAGACTTACAAATTATTAATACTAGAGCGGTAGACTCTGTTGTATTGACCGCACTATTCAGAAAGACTGAAACAGGTCCTTTGGATAGTTTGAGTAGGGTCATTCCGTTGAATAATAATTATATCACAAATATAAAAGTGGATACTGAGCATTTGTTTGACATTGGGTTTAGGATAGGGAATGATGGAGCGACTCCCGACGATTTGTTTATGTCGGATGGCCCATGGGGTATTGACGATTCCGATAGTTCTACTAAAGTACAGCATTATAGCATTTCTACCAATGATATAGATTTTGCAGATACGGATTTTGGAGTAGAGAGGAATGTAGACCTGTTGGCGACGACAAGTAATTATGTATCTGTTTACCGTGCACTTACACCTAGATTTAAGACTATAGACTTATCAGCATATAATGCTATGAAATTTTCTGCCCAAGGCACTGGTATTTTAGAAGTAACTATTGTAAAAGAGGGCATTCAAAATTGGAATGAGCAGTATAGAACTTATATTGAATTGTCGAATGAAGAGAATGAATTTGTACTTCATGTATCCAATTTTTCATCTCCTCTTCAAAAGCAGTTGGAGTTGAACGATGCGATTTCTTTAGTATTTACCATGTATGCTGAAACTGGAGAAATAGAAACAAAATCTTTAGACTTGCGAGCGCTTCGATTCACCAATGAAAAAGCAATGACAACGAATACTTTTGAAGAGGACGAGAAAATTATAAGCGCTTTCCCCAACCCTATGTCAACAAGTACTAGTATTCAGTTTGAGGCAAGCAATGAGGAGATGGTGAGTTTGATGATTTTTGATCAGCTTGGCAAGATTGTTTATCAGGAAAACTATAAGACAGTAGTTGGAGAAAATATCGTGAAACTATATAGACAACAACTTATTCCCGGTGTTTATAATGTACAAATTGCATCTAAACACAATTACTATAAAGCTATAATCTTGATAGTGCAATAAATGTGTTCGATAAGTATACTATAAAAAGAAAATACACTTGCCTATACTCAAAAGAAATTGGTTTGGGACTTTTCTGCTAATTCTTTTGATCTCTGTCTTCGTTGCAAATACTCGCTGATGCTAAGGCATCGGCTGCGTTTTGCGCCTTGACAGCAACCAAAATAAAGTCGCACAAATTGTCCCAAACCAAATTCCATTGAGTATAACTTAACTTTAGCCTCGGAAATGCCATCCGGGGCTTTAGTTTTTTTGTATAAAAATATGTGGGCCTAGAAAATTTAAATCAATCAAATCATTTGCTCATCTAGTAGTTGTATTATAAGTTTTTCCCCTATCTTCAAGCCATGTCTATAATTATAGAAACACCCCGTATCATATTGCGAAAATTCAAGATAGAAGACTATCAAGCGGTATACGAATTCAATTCTAACGAAGAAGTACAAAAATATACTGGGGATGAATTAGTGGCGAGCCCTGCCCGAGCAAAAGAGTTGATTCAGTCTATTTCACTTAAAGATTATGAACAGTATGGATACGGCAGATGGGCAGTAGTATATAAGGAAGATAATAACCGGGTGATAGGATTTGCTGGGCTCAAATATTTACCAGAAATCCAAGAGACTGATATTGGATATCGTATCTTGCCAGAGTACTGGGGGAGGGGGATCGTATCTGAAGTTTCTAAAGAAATAATCAAATACGGATTTGAAGTGCTTAAACTAAATAGAATTATCGGAATCGCTATGCCAGAAAATCAAGCCTCCTGGAAGGTGCTAGAGAAAATTGGATTGACTTTTTATAAAATGGATGAATATCCTAACGAGGGAGGCAATTATAAATGGTACAAATTAGAAAAAGAAGATTATCTTAGACTTTGATGAACTGCACGAAATACCTTTATATTATCACTTACTCAATTGGTGCTATCCTTACACTATGGTTTGTCATGAGTTGTAATGATATTTCAAAACCAACAGTGCCAGATAGCAATACCAATATCAATCCAAAAATAGAAATATGTAATAAAGACGAAATTCAACATCCAAAATTAGTTGATGTATATCAGGCATATAACTTGATAGACAAACCTGATTATTTATTTGTCGAGGTCAGTAAAGAAGCGACCTATCTAAAAGGACATATTCCAAACGCACTACATGTATGGCGACCAGATTTCAGAAGTAAGCAAGATTCGCCAATCTCTGGGGTGCGTTGTAGTGCTTCAGAATTTGTAGCCTTTCTGCAAAATTTAGGCATCGAAGAATCAAGCACATTGATAGTGTATGACGCAAAGGGGGGGAGCGATGCTTTACGCTTGGCTTGGGTATTTGATTATTATGGATTCAAAAATTATCAGATAATAAACGGAGGTAAAAAATCTTGGACACTTGCAGGTTTACCACTAAGTACCGAATACGCCAAGTCCTCTGTCAATACCAAGTACACATTCTCTCCACAAGAAAATCAAAATATACTTGCTCAGCATAGACAGGTACTGGCTGCTATACGAGATACCAATACGTTGATCCTTGATACCCGAGAGCAGTACGAATACGATGGGCAATGTTTTATACATAAGGACAAAGTCCTACACCATAAAAATGGAGCCTTTGATCGTGGCTGCATTCCATCGGCTATCCATCTTAATTGGTCGACCCTATCAGATTTAGCTGGAGATCATCGTATCAAGTGTCCAAAAGATCTTAGATTTGACCTAGCACAAAGAGGCATTACAAAAGATAAAAACATCATCGTATATTGTCAGTCAGGATCGAGGTCTTCCCATACTGCTTTTGTGCTTAAGGAAATATTAAAATATCCAAACGTGAAAAATTATGACGGTTCCTGGATTGAATGGTCGTATTTAGCGCAGCAAGGAGAGGTGCCATTAAAAAAGAACATTAGTCTAGACGTTTTTGAACATGAGAAAAAACGACTTACGGCTACACTGGTTAACAAGTAAAGGATTAGATACAATCGTACTGCATGAAAAAAAATCAAAGAAGAAAATTTATTAAGGATACGCTAATGGCATCAGTGGCTTCCATGTTGGGTATGCCAGTCGTATTTGCCGATAACTTTCCTAAGGATATGACTCCAGTTGCATTCTTGAATACCGACTTTTCTATAGGCCTTCCAGGTAAAAGTGATAAACTTACCGTACTCAATGATAGACCCGTAAATGCGGAGACGGCTCCTCATTATTTGGATGACGATTTGACACCCAATGATTTGTTTTTTGTGCGTAACAATGGAATCCCTCCAAGTAAGATCAATAAGGATACCTGGACACTCCGCATAGAAGGGGAGTCTGCACAAAAGTCCAAAACATACACACTAGCTGAACTCAAAAATAAATTTAAACAGTATACCTATAATATCACTTTAGAATGTGGCGGCAATGGACGCAGCGAATTCAATCCGCCTGCCAAAGGCAATCAATGGAGCACTGGTGCCGTTGGTTGTGCTGCATGGACAGGTGTGCGATTAGCAGATGTGCTCCAAGATGTAGGGATCAATAGAGATGCCGTTTACATTGGTTATTACGGAGAGGATATGCACCTATCGGGGGACCCGAAAAAAGATGCTATCTCACGTGGGGTTCCGATCAAGAAAGCGATGGAAGAGGAGAGCTTGATTGCCTGGTCTATGAATGGCGAAGATTTGCCTTTGCTCAACGGTTACCCACTGCGTTTGGTTTTTGGTGGTTATCCAGCTTCCTGTTCTGGCAAATGGTTGAGCAAGATTGTGATTCGTAATCAAGTGCATGACGGCCAAAAAATGACTGGGCAAGCCTATCGAGTGCCATGCAAACCTGTCGCGCCAGGCACTAAGGTTGCGGATGCGGATATGTGCATCATAGAGCGCATGCCTGTCAAGTCTCTGATCACTTATCCGAAGACGGGAGCTACTATTCGGCTCAACCAATCACTTCCGATTCGTGGAAAAGCTTGGTCTGCTGCAAAGGCTATCCAGTCAATGGACTACTCTATAGATTTTGGAAAAACGTGGCAAAGCTGCATCCTAGAATCAGGCGCTAATAAATTTGCCTGGCAAAAATTTTCAGCACAAATCAAATTTCCGGAAGCCGGATACTATGAAGTGTGGGCACGCGCTACGGATAGTGATGGAGATACACAACCCATCATATTGCCTGGTTGGAATCCAAAAGGATACTTAAATAATGCTTGCCACCGCATTGCCATAAAAGTAGAAGCATGAGCCTAGATAAACGTCCTACTCTTTGGTCTAGCTTCATGGCTAGTAACTGGTCTGTGCTTATATCTATACTCAGTATTTTCGTGCTTGCCATTATTATTTGCTTAAGTTATTTGTTGCTTGGAAATTCATTAGATGATTTTGTTGGAGCGACAAAACTTACTACAGCAGAGATTGAAAAATATAACAAACGTGCAGATGCCCGCCTCGCCGCAGCTGCTCAAGAAGCCAATTGGGACAAAGTCGTAGATGGTATTCATGTGCGCACTGGATTTTATGCTGACCCCAATATGCCGATCGTTGTATCGGCCTGTACTTCATGTCACAGCTCCAAGTTGGTTACTCAGAATCGCGCTACCCGATCTGGTTGGGAGGCCATGATTCGATGGATGCAAGCTACTCAGGGCTTGCCCGATCTGGGAGCGAACGAGCCGGTGATCCTAGACTATCTTGCAAAATACTACGCCCCCAAAGCGGCTGGTCGAAGAGCCAACCTGAATCTTGACGAGGTCGAGTGGTACATTCTCAATGTAAAGTAATAAGTTGTTGATAACTATTAGGGACCATCCCGATCCCGATGCATCGGGACGGGACCGGGTTATCCGCTATTACATCCCATGTGGTGGAGACGCAATCCCTTGCGTCTCCACCACATGGGATATATCGCTTCTACCCCTTGTTCTTGCGCTCTCCGAGCGACGCGCTTGTGACCTGCGGTCAGTCGCGACGGAGTATATTTGCACTTTTGTCATATTTTTAAGATATTTAATAGCGCTTGGATGTTATCTTTTTACTGCTTGGCGTTGTTATAGGATAGTACACTGGTACAGCTCCAGTTTAGCTAGGCTAGTGATACTTTTGAGTTCACCTCGCTGATATGCCTATATCGCTATGTTTTGGCTATCTTCTTTATACTTAACATAGCGCTTTATACAGCCAAAATTTTTATTCTTATGATTAGATTCTTTTTTATCAGTATGCTTATTTTTCAAGGATTCTTTTTAATGTCCCAAGAAGAAGGGATGAATAATGAAAAGTTGGCTGAAATTATCACCGAGATTAGCGAAGTAGTAGAAGGCGAAAGTGGGAGATGGCAGTTCGTCATTGATTCCACTGTGTTCATCTGTCTCACCGATGAAAATCACAATCGTATGCGTATTATTTCACCCATTGTCGAATTGTCCAGTATGACACAAGAGCAAATGATAGATTGCATGGAAGCCAACTTTCATTCTATGTTAGACTCCAATTATGCTTTATCTGATGGAGTACTTTGGTCTACCTTTATTCATCCGCTCAACGAACTTACAGTCGAGCAAGTGATTAGTGCGATTACGCAAGTGTATTCCGGTGTCAAGACCTACGGTACGCATTACAGTAGTGGTATTCTTTCTTTCCCTAAATCGGAAGATCCAGCTTCGACAAGTCAACCCTCAGATAAGAACGTGAAGAAGATTTAACTTTTTCACACATACTCTTTATTGTTTACTAAGTAGTCATCAGATAAGATGATATATTGCGGATGAACATCAATTACCCCAAGTGCTTTATTCAAAATAAGAATGGTGGTAGCGTTGATGTCGTAGTATATATTTGGGCTGTAACCTTGATATCCTTCTGCCTTAATTGGAGAAAGCGAAAATGTCTTTTCATTGGGCATGCCGCTGTATAAGACTCTTATTGATCCAGATAGCATTCCTTTTCCCAGTTTTATTTTCTTATATGTTCCAGTGAATATTTTATATTCCATTATTCAAGTTTTATTACCTCAATATATTCTACCTTTAAATTTAAGTATTTTTAGCTATTGGCTGTTGGTTGTTAGCACTTGAACTTGCTATCGTTGCACTTGCTGTTAATACTCTCGCTCATGTTCATGGCCCTTTGCCATTCACCATTCACCATTTACAATTCACCATTATTAATCGCCTTTTACATTTTACATTTAATATTTTTCGGTTTTAGATTTACCTAGCTCCCTAGCTCCCTAGCTCCCTAGACCCCTAGACCCCTAGACTGGGATAGGGGTAGTAGCCAGCCACAGCTCTGCTGTGGAGACCCGCTTTTTCAGCGGGGCCGAGCGAAGAGCGAGTGGCGGATGGCCCGCCCCAGCTGCGCAGATTTGTGAGGGGCTGGGGATCCCCCTAAAAATCAAAATCCTACTTTACCAGCATCTACAAGATTTAAAAAAAAAACGTGGTCGCAAAACAAAACATAGCTCAAGTTTTATTGTTTTGTATCTTATGGTTCAATATTGCTGAGAATTAAGATATTTGCAGCATCAAAGAAGAATATGAGACAAGTAATAATAAGCATACTCGGAATATTGATAATCGGCGCCGGGTATCTAGGAAAGGAGAAGCTAGCCTCTACCGAAAAGCCACAAAGACAAAAGTCGAAGAAGTCAATTTCTACCGTGTTTACGCAGTTGGTCGAGATTGGAGATACGCCTATCACGATTACGGCGAGTGGGAATTTGGCAGCGCGTGACAGGATAGAAATATTCTCGGAGGTACAGGGTATATTTGAGCACAGCGACAAAATGTTTAAGCCAGGAGTACGATATGCTGAAGGGGATGTTTTGATCCGCCTCAATAGTGAAGAACTGCGTGCCAATTTGCGCTCCCAAAAAAGTAATCTGTATAACCAGTTGGTGAGTATGTTGCCGGATTTAAAGTTCGACTATCCAGAGGCCTTTGATAAATGGCAGGCCTACATTAACGTATTTGATGAGAACCAAATCTTGAAGCCTTTACCGGAGCCAAGTTCAGATAGAGAGAAATTGTTTGTGGCTGGGCGTAATGTTGCATCTACTTGGTACACGATTAAGAACTCAGAAGAGCGACTGACTAAATACAACATCTACGCACCATTTTCGGGAGTGCTTACGGAAGCGAGTATCGATAAGGGAGCGCTGGTGCGTGCTGGACAAAAGCTAGGCGAGTTCATAAATCCAAATGTGTACGAATTAGAGGTAGCCGTAAATTCTAGTTATGTAGATCTTCTCAAAGTGGGGGGCGTAGTGGTGTTGCATAATGTCGAGCGCACTAAAACTTGGTCTGGACGCATCACGAGAATCAACAGTCTAGTCAATCCAAATACACAAACTATCCAGGCGTTTATCCAAGTGAATGGTTCAGGACTACGGGAAGGAATGTATCTAGAAGCTGACTTAAAGGCCAAAAACGAAGCTAACACTTTTGAGATATCTAGAAAACTGATCGTCGATAATAAAAAGGTATTTGTAGTGAAAGGAGATAGGTTGGAATTAACAGAAATAGAGCCTGTTCATTTTACAGATAAAACGGCGGTGATTCGTGGTCTGGAAGATGGGGTAGAAATATTAGAGAGGACCTTACCTGGCGCTTACGATGGCATGCAGATCAAACGATTTGAGAAGTAAGAGAGGAGGTCTATTATCGATTCTGCCAACCACCAAAATCAATTATGAAAAATTTTCTTTCCTTTTTTATTAAATATCCTGTTGCAGTAAATGTGATACTTCTAGGTGTATTCATATTTGGACTCCTCGGTATGAAAGCTACGAAATCTTCCTACTTTCCCTTGGACGATTCTAAACTAATATTTATTAACATTACTTATCCAGGGGCGTCACCTGCTGAAATAGAGGAAGGTGTGGTTTTGAAGATTGAGGACAATCTTCGTGGACTAGTAGACATCGATAGAGTGACTTCTGCTTCTAGAGAAAATGCAGCTACCATCACGGTAGAAATAGTAGAAGGCGCTGACATCGACATCATTCTAGCCAATGTCAAAAATGCAGTCGATCGTGTACCGTCATTTCCAGTAGATATGGAGCCACCCGTTATATCTAAACAGGAAAATATAAATAATGCCATCTCTTTTACAGTAAGTGGCAAGGGTGTTCCGCTAAGAACATTGAAGAGCAATGCCCGCAAGATAGAAGATGATATTCGGGCTATCCCAGATATTTCACAAATAGAGCTATCAGGATTCCCTAGTGAAGAAATAGAAATCGCCGTTCGCGAAAACGACCTATTAGCTTTTAATTTGACATTTAATGAAGTAGCAGCTGCTGTCCGGAATTCTAACCTTATCACTACGGGAGGAAATATCAAAACAGAGACAGAGGAGTATTTGATACGGGCCAATAATAGATCCTACTTTGGGTCAGAGTTGGATTATATAATTGTGAAGGCCAGCGCGTCAGGGCAGATTGTCCGCCTAAAGGATGTGGCAGAGATTCGCGATAAGTGGTCGGAAAATCCAGATAGAATTAATTTTAATGGAGACCCAGCGATTCAGATTTCCATTAGCACCACTAATAATGAAGACTTGTTGAATGCCACCGAGGTGATAAAAGATTACATCAAAACGTTTAATGAAAAGAATGATGTCATACAACTCAACATTAGTTCTGATTCCTCCATCGCACTAAATAATCGTCAAAACCTATTGATTGAAAATGGATTGGTTGGAATATTATTAGTCTTGATATTTTTGTCAATCTTCTTGAAGCCGAGTATAGCATTTTGGGTAGCAGTTGGATTACCATTTTCGTTTTTAGGGCTATTCATTTTCGCACCCAATTTTATGACTATAAATGTGATCTCCCTTTTTGGGATGATTATCGTGATCGGAATCCTTGTTGATGATGGTATCGTGATAGCGGAGAATATCTACGATCAATTTGAACGAGGGAAGTCTAAAATACAAGCCGCCATCGATGGTACGCTTCAGGTAGGCCCTCCAATCATAGCGGCAATCTTGACTACCATTATCGCCTTTTCTACCTTCTTGTTTTTGCCGGAGCGACTAGGTTCTTTCTTTGGACAAATTGCACAAGTGGTGGGTATCATATTGTTGATTTCATTGATTGAAGCTTTTCTGATACTACCTGCTCACTTAGCGCATTCTAGAGCACTCAACAGAGAGGCAAAACCTTTCATCTTGAATGTATGGGCTGACAAAGGGGTGGCTTGGATAAGAGATAACTTCTATGTACCGATACTTCGCTTTGTACTAAATTTTCAAATATTTGGATTCGCAATTCCCATTGCACTTCTTCTTATAACTGTAGGGGCTATACAAGGCGGCATTATACGATTTACTTTTTTCCCTACGGTGGCTTCGGATAGGGTGCAGATCAGTTTGAACCTTCCGCAAGGAACTAGCGAAGTCATCACCGATTCCTTGATCAATGTGATAGAGCTAGCAGCTTGGGAAGCTAATGAGGAATTGACTACAATAGATTCTTTACCGATCATTGAAAATATAGTGCGCAGGCTTGGACCTGGATCCAGTACCGCATCATTGACACTCAATTTGTTACCAGGAGAAAATAGAGACATTCCTGCTTCGACGGTATCTAATAATGTGCGAAAAAGAGTAGGGACTATCTATGAAGCAGAATCTTTAGTGTTTGGATCTGGCAATGCATTTGGAGGTTCTCCAGTATCTGTTTCTCTAGTAGGAAACAATGTGCAAGAACTAAAAGCGGCGAAACGAGATTTGAAAACGTCACTGCGAGAAAATTCTAGACTTGCAGATGTAACGGACAATGATCCTGCTGGTATAAAAGAAATAAAATTAAAGCTGAAAGAAAACGCTTACCTTCTTGGTTTGACACTACAGGATGTAATGTCACAAGTGCGCTCTGGTTTTTTTGGTGCAGCTGTGCAGCGATTTCAAAGGGGAAGGGATGAGATACGGGTATGGGTAAGGTACGATCGTAGCAATAGAAGTAGTATTACTAATCTAGATGAGATGCGTATAGTCACACCAAGTGGAAATAGAGTTCCTCTTGCAGAGATAGCGCAGTACACTATAGAGCGTGGTGACGTAGTCATAAATCATATCGACGGTAGACGAGAGATACGGGTAGATGCAGATTTGTCTGACCCAAAAGACTCAGCTCCGGAGTTAATTGCAGATATTAAAGAGAATGTAATGCCTGAGATAACTGCCAGATATCCTACTGTGACGCCTCTCTATGAAGGTCAGAATAGGGGATTTGCAAGGATTGGTGCTGCACTAGGTAAGGTGCTTCCTGTGGTTTTGATATTGATGTATGCTGTCATTGCTTTTGTCTTTAGGTCTTATGGCCAACCACTTTTATTATTTATTTTGATTCCTTTTTGTTTTGTAGGAGTAGCTTGGGGGCACTGGATACATGGCCAAAGTATCAATATCCTTTCTGGTTTGGGGGTAGTTGCTCTGGTCGGAATACTGGTCAATGATGGACTGGTATTGATTGAAAAATTTAACCTCTTGCTCAAAGATGGACTGCCATATCATAAGGCCATGGTGCAAGCAGGTCGTTCCCGTTTTAGAGCTATCTTTTTGACATCATTGACCACCGTAGCAGGATTAGCACCATTGATTTTTGAGAAAAGTTTTTCCGCACAATTCCTCATACCTATGGCCATATCTGTTGCTTATGGGATCGCTTACGCTACATTTATGACCTTGTTTTTATTACCCTTACTATTGGCCGTAAAAAACAATATTAAGGTTGGTGCACAGTGGTTGTGGACTGGTACGAAACCAGAACGCGAACAAGTTGAACGAGCCATTTTAGAAATGAAGTCTGAAGAGGCTGCAGGCCACTAATGTCCATTTATTATTAGTGCTCGTTATAGATAATTTATTTTAATCAGAAGGTTTTATGAAAAATATTTTAATTGGAATTTTTCTATTAGCTGTTTTCAATACAACTTTTGCTCAAAACATATTGAGTATTGAGGATGCAAAATTGCTCACTCTAGAAAATAATTTCGGAATCAAGATTGCCAAGAATAATGTGCAGCTTGCTGAGAATCAAACCGACCGTAGTGTCAACGGGTACCTGCCAACAGTATCTGCGAATGGTGGAGTGAATGGTAGTTTTGGAGGCTCTACCCAGCAGTTTAGTAATGGTCAAGAGAATGCGGTTTCCAATGCGTTTAACTGGGGAGCTAATGCGAGCGTCAGAGCAGACTATACATTGCTTGACAAGCGAAGAGATCTCGGCTTAGAGCAGCTTAAAGAAAATCTAAAGTTGAGTAATTTGGAATTGACTCAAGCCATAGAGCAAAATTTGCTTCAAGTATATGTAAGCTACTATCAACTTGCTTTGCAAAAGGAAAATGTAGAAGTTTTGACTAAGTCAATCGAGATATCAAAGGAGCGTTTGCGTAGAGCTCAATCGCAATTAGAGTTTGGCCAGGGTAATGGTTTGGATGTGCTTAACGCAGAGGTAGATATTAAGCGTGATAGCGTAAATCTATTAAATGCACTCCTTCGGGTAGAAAATGAAAAGCGAAATCTGAATTTTGCTATGGGTAGAAATGCGAGAGAAGATTTTGATGTGGAGGCTTCTACTGAGATTGATGCTAGTTTGAATTTAGATGGGTTGGTAGCGAGCGCAAAAGAGGCGAACATTGCTTTGCAAATCAATCGGCAGACTCTGTCTGTAAATGAGATGGAATTAGATATCATAGAAGCAGAACGCAAGCCTACTTTGTCGGCAGGTGCCTCTTACGATTTTAATTTTTCAGACAATGCTACGGGTTCGTTTATAGATCAATCCAATTCAAGAGGATTCTCTGCTAATCTTACAGTAGCTTGGACCTTGTATGATGGAAGTCGTGATATTAGAAAACAAAACGCGGCACTCGGCTTGACTAATCTGAAATTGCAGAGTGAATTGGTGGAGCAGCAATTAGAACGGGACATTATCAATGCTTGGGCTACCTATCAAAATTCTATTTTTATTTTGAAAGTAGAGGAGGATGCAGTATCCACCAATCTTGAAAATTTTACCCGTACAGAAGAGCAAGTAAATTTTGGAAGATTGACCTCTTTAGAATTTCGGCAAGCACAATTGAATCTACTAAATGCTCAGACGAGTGTGAATAACGCTAAGCTGAATGCGAAGTTAGCAGAGATTCAGTTGTTGGCTTTGGTAGGGAAGTTATTGTAGAGGTAGGTTGTAAGCCTACGCAAAAAGTAGAAATTGTTTTTAGACGCTATTGAGTAGAATTTTGTTCCTCAAACAAAAATTGTATAACCGTAAATGATTGACTGAGAACATTTACGGCTATACAAATTATTTTCTTTTTATAATCCGAAGGCATAAAAATACTCTCCGGGGATATCTTCATAGATACCTTCTAGCATGACTCCGCCTTTCTTTTTCTCTAAAGTATCAACTAGTTCCTCTACAGATTGGACAGGCTTTCTGTCGATGGCGGTAATTATGAATCCTTCCCGCATCTGGGTGTACTTTCGCAATTTACCCGCATAAAGTTTTTTTACTTTTACACCACTGTTGATATCGAGTGACTTGGCAAGGTCATCATCTATGCCTTCCAACTTTGCCCCTAGGACTTTCATAATCTCTCGTGTATCCTTGTTCTCTAAGTTTGTATTGCCGTTTCTGTTATTCAGCATCACTTCTAGCTGGATGTCTTCGCCATCTCTATTCACTGTGAGATTAACTTCTTCTCCGGGCCGATAGCGAGCGATCATTCCTTGGAGTTCTGGAGAAGTACTTACCTTTGTGTCGTTGACTCCCAAAATTACATCTCCCGCTTTTACACCGGCCTTCCCAGCAGCACTGTTTTCTAGCAGACTGTCTACATAAACTCCTTTGGTAATATTCAATCCTTTTTCTTTGGCCAGATTTCCATCTACTGTTCTGATCATGACGCCTAATACGCCTCTTTGCACTACGCCATATTCAAGTAGGTCTTCTACGACTTTGCTTACAATGTTTGCAGGTACTGCAAATCCATAACCTGCAAAAGTCCCAGTTGGGCTGGCTATGGCGGTATTAATTCCGACCAACCCGCCTTCGAGGTTGACTAAGGCACCTCCACTATTTCCAGGGTTGATGGCGGCATCGGTTTGAATGAAATTTTCTACTGCGTATTTGTCCTTCAGTATATTTATGTTCCGGCCTTTTGCACTTACAATACCGGCTGTCACAGTAGAGTTTAAGCCTAAAGGATTACCCACTGCCATTACCCATTGACCGATTTCGACATCATCTGAATTTAGGAAAGGTACTGTAGGTAGATTTTTTTCTTTGATTTGGAGCAATGCTAAATCGGTAGACGGATCTGCACCAATGACTGTTGCTTTATAAGTTCTGTTGTCATGCAAGCTGACTTCGATATCATCGGCATCTGCTATGACGTGGTTGTTAGTGACTATGTATCCATCTGCACTAATAATCACACCCGAACCAGTACCTACTCTCGAGGGCGCTTTGTTTGCCTTTGGTGTTTCTCGTGGAGCGTCAAATCTGAACCGAGGGCTAAAGGGGCTGCCAAAACCATCTCCAAATAAATCTTTGAAAGGATCTGGGATATTTCTGTATTGAAAATTTTGTGTGTTGCCACTATATACGTGCGTAGACTTTATGTGTACTACTCCGTCTAATACTTTGCCAGCCGTTTTGTTGAAGTCCAATACGGTGGCCTCCCCATCATCATTCAGACTAAATAGGGCAGACTTACTTGGAGTTTTGTTGATGTGTTCTATTTTAACAGTTTTATCTGATTCGTTGAACCAGTTAAATATTCCTATGCTTGATAAGCTTACAATCAAAGCTATCAAGGCTGAAAAAAACAATTGCTTTTTCATTTTTGAAATCTTTTGATTTTAGAAAATGGGAAGGAAGAGCACGTCTTCCTTCCATTAATTTTTTTTGAAAATAATTTGGGATGTAACTAAGAAATTACAATTTTTCTCGTTGGTTTAGGTTTCGCATCCTCATTTTTTGGGAGCGTTACCCGTAGGATACCATCTTGATAGGTCGCATTGATCTTAGCATCATTTACCACCTTGTTGTTTAGGTTGAACGACCGCTGAAAAGCTCGATAACTAAACTCTCTGCGGGTATAGTTATCTTCTATTTTTTCTTCGGTTTCGTTTTTTGACTCACTTTTAATGGTGAGTACATTGTTATTGACTTCGATTTCAAAATCATCTTTTTTCATCCCAGGCACTGCCATTTCTAGAATGTAGTCATTTTCATTTTCCATGACATTCACCGATGGTAGGGTGCCGCCAGAGGCTGGAAAATTGTGATTTGTCCAATCGAATAATGAGCTCCAATCGTCATCAAAAAATCTTGATACGCTTGGTAGCAAAGAACTTTTTACTGGTAACATAATTCAAAATTTTAAGGGTTTAAAAATAATTTTAATTTCTATTTCGAATTAATCAACTGCTGTACCAAGCATATATTCGCGACAATTTGGCATTTATGCTGCCTAATTTTCATTTTCAGAATGACAGTTTGTTAGCATTTGTAAAACTAGAATGATTTTTTGTCAGAGTGGATACCCAGGAAATAGACAACATCCGTCATGTCTTTTCAAACCAATAGTATTTATTCGCCCAATAAAAGTATACTGAATCCCTTCTACCTCGTCCGCTCAAACCAAGCCAATATATATTCGATTTTGCTTATCAAGTGGCTAGGCCTTCTTGAGATAAAATGTGATGCGCCTGGTATCTCTACCAAAGCGGTATCTATTTTTCTTATTTTTAGTGCATGATATAATTGTTTAGCTTCAGAAAGAGGAGTACGTAAGTCTGCCAATCCGACCATTACTAGCGTAGGGGTTTCAATATTGCCGACCAAGGAAATAGGAGAAAACTTCCAATAATTTTCAACGTTTTCCCAAGGCTGTCCAGGATATCTAGTATTGGCGTAGGCGAAGTAATTATCCGCCGTAAGGGTTTTACTAATCCAGTTCATTACGGGCTTGACTACGGCAGCAGAACGAAAGCGATTATTTTTACCTATCATCCAGGCAGTCATGATACCACCGGCACTACCGCCAGTCACATACAGACTGTCTTCAGAAGTTATTCCTTTTTTAAGTAGGGCATCTACACCGTCCATCACGTCGATATAGTCTTCCCCAGGATAGTTGTTGAGTAGTAGGTTGGCAAATTCTTCTCCATAACTTGTGCTACCCCTAGGGTTAGGATAAAATACAATATAGCCGGCTGCTGCATAGAGTTGAAATTCTGGAGAAAAGCGATCTCCATAATTTAAGATTGGACCACCATGATTTTCAACCAATAAAGGATACTTTTTATTTGGATCATAGTTGGGTGGAGTGACAATCCAGCCTTGAATGTCTCGTTGGTCAAAACTAGATTTGTACCATACCTCTTCGACTTGCCCTAGCGTTCTCTGCCCAAGTAGATCTTCATTTAAAGAAATAATTTGCTTGGCCTCTTTTTCACCTTTCTTAATAATGGCTAATTCCGAAGGATGTAATGGACTAGATTGCGTATATGCTATGGTGCCATTTTGGGCTACTGAAAAAGTACCACCTGCATAAGGACGACCTATAGATGTACCACCTACATTATCAACAATCTTTCTTACCTTTCCTGACATATCCATATGTCCTATTTTGGTATTTCCTTTTTCATCATACATGAAATAGATGCCTTTGCCATTATTGTCCCAAATGGGTTGTTCTATACCGAAGTCAAATTTTTCACTAATTACCCTCTTGCCACTTCCATCTAATTTCATGGTGTGCAACAGAGTATTCTGATATGCTTCTCGTTTATCATCATATCCTAAATAGGCTATTTTCTTAGCACTACCAACGACACATATGCTATGGTCGGGACCATTTCTATCTGTCAAAGCTGCGATGTTACCAGAACTTAAATCAAGAGAATATATTTCTGAATTTCGAAAATCGTACTCCCAATCTTCGTTTCTATTTGAACTAAATAATATCTGACTTCCATCTGCAGACCAACTAAGGCCGCTGCCGTGATTATAGTCCCCTGATGTTACTTGCCGTGCAGTGCCACCATCTGCAGGTAAAATAAATATATGGTTGAAGCCTGGTTTCATTTTTCCACCGCCATCTCTCTCATGTTTAAATCGAGTAGTTACTCTGGGTCTCTCTGCCCACTCTGCACCCTTTGGTTTTTTAAGGGGCGGGACCAATTTCAATTCTTCTCCATCCACAAACATACTAAAGGCTAAGTGCTTGCCATCTGGTGACCATTGTATTCCTTGTGGAGAATAGGGGAGTTGAGAGATACGTGCTATTTTACCGGAGTTTGTCCAGTATATAAATACTTCGCTTCCATTATTAGTAGCTGCAGTAAATGCTAATCGGTCTCCACGGGGTGACCATTTAGGACTCGATTCATTAACATCATTATTGCTAAGTTTTTGATGATTTGTTCCGTCTACCGCTACCATCCACAGTCTGCTGGTACGCTGATCCTTCATGATGTCCATTCCATTGCGAACATATACAATAGTCTGACCATCAGGTGAAATTTGAGGACTTGTGACCCACTCTAACTCAAAAATATCGAGACTAGAAAAAACGGGCTTGTCCTGTGCAAATGTGATCCCCAAGAATAGAAACGTAGTTAGATAGAGTAGGTGGAATTTGATTCTCATATGTTATTTGTGCTTTATGAAAATGATATGTTTTTTAGACATCAACAAAAGGGAAATTCTGCTAATAATGATTTAAATAATTATTTTTTTACATACTCATATAAGTCAAAATTGAACACAGCGCCTTGCTGAAAGCGCTCATTGCTAATCCAATGATGAATATGTTTAGAGACTTCCTGATGTGATTGTATTTTTTGTTGAGTATTTGTCCTAGGTAGTATAAATCTCTCACCATACTTTCATACATGTATTCTTGATCATTTACCATTTGAAGGAAAGCCCACTGGAAATCTCTCTCTTTCATTCCATGGTAGTTTCCATAAAACAATAGATTGCCCTCTTTACTTCGAATCTGATCTTCGGTGAATTTGCCATGTGTGGAGTCAGGACGAGTAGAGAGTATAGCAAAAAATATGGATCCGCCTGCCCCTAGTGTGAGGAAGAATACTGGAAGCGAATGGATTATTGTATGCGTATCTTCAAGAAGGTTACTATTACCTAACACGCCTCCCAATACGAGGGATAATATAATAGAGTTAACTGTTATCATGATACTGGCCTTACGATCAACCATTTCATTTAGCGTATAGTGATTTTTTGACATTGTACGGAATACGGTTTGTATACCTCTGGCATCACGTCCTTTTACACCTATCAAATTTTTCTTTAATGCCTTTAGTTCTTGATCGCTAATTTGCAGCTCTTTTTTAAGGGCAAGATCTCTATTCTTATCTAATTTCTTTTTCTCCTTTTTAAGATTTTCAACAAGCTCATCAAATTTCGGCTGATATTCTTCTTTGCAGTAGTCAATATGAAATTCAAATTTTTCTGCAATATTTATAGCTACATCGTACCACTTTTTCTTGCTAATGGTAACGTCTTTTAATAAAAGTTCTTCATAGAATTTCTTTAGTCTTTTTTGACCATCTTGCATTACAATATCTGAGGTGATTCCATCCACCAATAGCTTACCAAGTATAGTTTCTGGCTCTGAGGGGAATACTAATTCCGATAGACCTTTCTCTAAAGCATTCAGATGTTCTGATTTAATATTAAATTTTTTCGCTAACTTATTAAGCAGATTGATAGATACTTCGCTAAGGTTATTGAAGTACTCACCACCTTTTATGGTGTGGGTTACATCTTTGAAAGAAGCTGAAACTACCCATGATCCAATTTTTCCAAGAAGAATTTCTTCTTGTGATAATTCTACGTGGTCGCCAATCTTAGCTATATAGCCTTCAAAGCGTTTAGCAAATTTGATATCGTGATAGACTATAGTATCTGGAAAACTAGATATGATTTGAACAGCCCGCTTATTAATCTTTTGATATTGTATCTCTAATTTTTCCATTAAAACATGTGGTTTAGTTTGAATATAAATCGCCTATCTTCTTCAGAAAAATACTGGCCAAAAGAGATGACAATAAAGTCAACTGGATCTAACCATAACCCTCCTCCATAGGATGTGTGAAAGCCACTTTCATTTTCAAGATTGCCTTTATCCCATACCCTACCATATCCAAAGCCACCATGAATGCCTATGTCAAAAGGTAGTATTTGATTATTAGAACTGACGAGGTTGATTCTAAGATCTGTGGTATGGTAAAATGTTCTATCTCCTCTAAACCTGTTGAGTCTAAATCCTCTGAGATTGTCTAATCCACCAATAGAAGGCGCCTTAAAGAAGTCAAATTCACCATCTATTTGTTCTATTTTTGCTTGGGTAGCAAGTACAATTTTACCATTTTTATCTAATGCTTTATAATAAGTCATTCCAAAGCCAAATCTTCCAAAAGTCAGATCTGTATTCTTTAGCTCTGTTTCAATATTATATTGCATGTCAAATTTGATTCCATTAGTAGGATTGATACTGCTGTCAGTGTTTTCGTATTTGAAATTAACCTGTACACCTGTATAAATTCTTTCTTCAAAAATATCTTGAGGCAGATTAGCATCCATCGAACTAATAAACCTACCAGGGGTGTTTTCTATTCTTGTACGTTCTATCATAGGTCCAAAAGAAAATAGGCCGTTATCAACCGCAAATCGTTTTTGAAAATTCAAGCCTGCAGAAATTTTGCTTTGACGTACTCTGTTGAAATCTAATTCGTCTGGATCTATATTTTCAGTATCATTTCCTAAGCCATAAAAGTTAAAAGCAAATCTATTTCTTCGTATTTCTGAATTGGTAATGAGGTCCCAGCTACCTACAGTTTCAATATATTCTCCAGTATATTTAAAGTCCAGTGCCTGTGTGCCAAGTGAATAATCCACTCTAAATCTATGCTTCTGCCCATATGGAGACTTTTTGAATTTGTATTTGAAAAGTGATACATCCGCTCCTACAATCAATCCATCATCTGGATTAAACTCTATAACTGGGAGAGGCAGCCAAAAGTCAGGATCATAGTGACGTGCTCTACGATCATAAGTGTTCTGTTTTGTAGCGCTAGAAGTTTTATCTTTTCCATCTTTGTCTAGCTCAAGTTTATTTTTCTCTTCAGAAGAGTCATATACAAGAGTTCTTTTACGTCCAAGTGATACAGAAGAGGAGTCTACTACTTCATCTTTATCTAATCCTCCTATAATGCGCAGCTTGATGCTTTTTCTGACATTACCAGAAATTTCGAATTTATCTTCTCCTTCTAAACCGTAGATGTGGATTTCTTTAGTGATATGGTTGTCAAAAATTCGTTCATATACTTTATCCTTTGTCTTCCCCTTTTTGCTAAGTTCATACACTTCTACTTTGGTAGTATCATTGTTGATTCTACTTACTACAAATAGGTCGTTATCTTCTGTCCCTACTACATCGACTTGTTTTGATTTTAATTTATATGCTGCGAACGCAAATTCTACAATTTGATCTCGACGTGCTTTTGTATACTCTATTAATTGTTTCCATTCTTCATTCTGAGCTTTCTCAGGAATTTTAGAAAATGCAAGTTCTATAACTTTATCGGTGATGTTCGCTTTTAGAAATTCAGCTTCCTTTTTCCAGTCTTCCCAAGTGATTTCATTTAAAAAAGTTTGGTCAAAGTAAGTGGAGTTCCAACTTTCCCATTTTATATTTTTGACCTTTGGTGAAAAAGTCTGTAATTGTCTGGTAAATGGATTTACAAGGTAAGCGGTCTTAGCTAAGATCCCATCATACTTTGCAAATGCTTGATCTCTATCTCTAGGGATAGGACGGTATATTTTGTTTTTTCCATCTTCAAAAGAAGCCCAACGCCATTGATCTTCGTGTCTATCCCAATCTTTGATTATAAGATCGAATAATCTTGAGCGCACTACCCATTTCTGATCCACTTTATGCTTCCAGTTTTTTCTCTTTTTTTCAATCAGGTCAAAGGTGCTTATGATTTTTTTTGAATACCCAAAGCTTTTTTGATCTTCCCAATTATCATCTGGTCTTTCTTCGACTAAGTATATATCATCACCATAAATATCATTGTGCAAATCCAAAACGGGTTGCTTCGGAATATAATATAATTCAGGGTTCGTGTGATATATATTGGCTGCCGCTGCCATATCAGGTACAGCTAATGCTGCGAAAGGATGAGCGGCTAAAAAATTGTCCTGTACTATCTTTCTAGCAGGTTGAATTTTGTTAAAGGGATAGGGAAGTGTTCTAGAGGCATCCTTGGTAAGTGAGCGCATAGTATATTGTCTACCATCTTCCTTTTCTAGTCTCAGTGAATTTGTTTGATTTCCACCGCCTCTTTTTACTGGATTTACACCCCCTTGGAAGGTGCTTAAATCTAAAACTTTAAAGGGGTATTCTTTGGTGTATAGATCTTTATAATGTTTTCCGAGGATAGCTGTAGAGATTGGGCCTGATTTTTTAAGATCAAAATTGGTTGGTGGTCTTGTTTTGATATCTTCTTTTTTGTTGTACTCAGTAAAGGTCTCTGGTATATTGTCTTCAGAAATAGACAATTCACCTTTAATTTTTTTTCTGAATACCTCTTTCATTCCGGTCTGCTCATCGTTTAAGGCGTAGTAGGAAAGCCAGGTGGTACCATCTTCATAAAAATCAGTTTTTGCATATCCTAGTCTACCGTAACTAAACGCTCCACCATTGCCTACAGTGGCGGCATTTTCCTTAGATCCCGAACCACTTACTATGAAGTGTTGTCCTTTCTTTTGCAAATACTGTAGCGTATGTTCGTGCCCTGAAGCTACAATATAGCTACCATTTTTTGTTAGTGCGGCCAAAACATCATCTCTATAGCCCTTGTACTTTGCATTGGCCAAGTCTTGAGGAACACCAATAGAGCTTCTGATAAGCGCAATAGCAGAACCGAAAACTGGTAGTGGGACAAATAGTTTTTTATTAAAAAAACGGAGTGGAAAGATATGTTCCTTTAAGGTGTAGTGCCCACCATGCTGCCCATTGGAGTAAATTGGATGATGCGATGCTATAAGGACATTTCGGCTCCTGTATTTTCTAACAATTTCTTCAAATTCTCGGTAGAAAGCTGCTCTAGTTTTTATTTCACAGCCCTCATTTATGGATTGGTCAGAATTCCAATCTTGAATCCACCATTGACTATCTATTAAAACGATAACTAGTTGATCATTTACTTCTATGACCTTAGGGTCACCGCAGGCTTGGCTAGGGTAAAAGTAATTTTCCCAGTTATCATCATCTTTGTCTGTTGTTCCGTTTCGGTATTGGTTTAAATTTTTCTCGATATATTTTTCTTGCCTTTTTACTCCACTGGTTTTATACTTTAACCAGTCATGATTACCTGGAATGAACATAATGTCGCCTTTAAAATCCTTAACAACTTCAAGCTGGACGTCTAACTTGTGTTCTGCCAATGCTCTGTAGGCTTCATTCTTAGTAGGCATACCTACTGGATATATGTTATCTCCAAGAAAAATGATAGAGGAGTTTTCTGATGCTTGGTCCAACTCTGCTTTGAGAAATGGATACATGGGAATGGTCTTTCCTGCTTTGGCGTTGCCTGTATCTCCTATAAGATAAACGGTGTGCTTAATGGCTAGATTTTCATTAGGCTTCTTTTCTGCCCAATCTTTAACCTCCTTGGTATATTGGAGCTTGTAGTTGGCGCATGAATACATCGTGCATACCAGTATAATGCTTGCCAATAGGTTGAGTATTTTTTGTAGATTATTTCTCATTGATTCTTTAGTATCTTCATTTTGATGAAATATAAGTAGGATACAAAATAAGGTAAAATAGTATTAAGTCTGTATAAGGAGTAAATAAAATAAAATATTAAATAAACTTGAAAATTTCATTTAATCGTAAACGTTTACCTAAAGTGGATATGATCGTCGAACAAAAAAATTAGTTGAGCTTGTTTTGTGTGATTTTCCGAAGCAGCATTCAAGGTACTTCATAAAATTATTTTGAGTTTTTCATTCTTGGCTAAGATTGAATTGGTTCTTCGCAGGTGGTTTGTCGGTCAGGTTAGTGTACAAGCTGCGAATAGTCCTTTCATTATTCATTTGCTTTGAATAATTTTTGTTCGATCTGTGATTTGAATATTATTTTAAACGTATTAGGTAGAAAAGAATTTGTGATTAATTCTTGGGCTTTTGACAGCCCTTGTTATAATCGTTTGCCTATTGCGAATTTTTGTTTCTTATTTACTTTTAATTTCTTATTTACTTTTAAGTTTTACCAATCTGATTAATATAAGATCTGGCAAAGTTTTTTTTCCTCATCCAAAAGAGTAATCTAGTGTTTTCTTTCTCCTTGGTAATTTTTTTGTACATTCAGTAAATCATATGGTAAGGACAAATGCTGTCCAAGGCCTTAGTGAAATGAGCTGACCCGCGTCAGGGATAGTAAGGGTACTCGACCATCGGGAGAGCAGTCCCGACTGAAGTGAAACGGAAGGAGAGGACGGGAGCCGAGAGGCGTACCCCTGTATAGCCCGCCCGGACGCCCAAAAAATGTCGAAAAATAATCAACTTACCATAGTTGTGCTCAAATAGCCTGTAATTAGCCTGAGTTTGCTTATATTTGGATATGAACGCTGCAGCGTAATCTTGCTATCGGAGTTCTATATCAGTAGATGCAATTCATCTACTTGTTCAGTTAAAAAACTACATATGAAATTCGGAAAACTACTCTTTGTTTTTGTGTTGCTATTTTCTTCTCAATTGCTGCTTCAATCGCAAGATCATGTAGGTGAGGCGAGCGTGCAAGTGATACTGCCTGAGGTTCAAGACATGAATCTGCTATCAACATGGCGAACAGGTAACCAAGAGTTTAATGATATCTGGGGCTATGTAGATTCGCAAGGGAAGGAGTATGCCATCATCGGCTCCCGTTCTCATTTTTATTTTGTAGATATTTCTGATCCGACCGACCCCGAATTGGTAGATGGTTTTGCGGGTGGTAATACAACCATCTGGCGAGACATGAAAACCTACGGGCAATGGGCCTATGGCGTCTGTGATAATTGTAGTGAGGGCTTGTCGATATTTAGATTGGGAGATTCGCCAGCAACGAATGGTGTACAGATGGTCAGCCAGACCACTAGTTTTTTTTCTAGAGCACATAATATATTTGTAGACGAAGAGCATGGACGTATGTACGTGCTGGGATCGAATACGCAGGGAGGAGGTGTCATCATATTAGACATTCAAACGAATCCTGAGGTACCTACTTTACTCGGCGCAACCAATCTGCCCGGTGGATACATTCATGATATGTTTGTGCGCAATCACATCGCGTATGCAAATTCTGGGCCTAGTGGATTGTATGTATATGATATGAGCAATCCGAACAATATACAAACTTTAGGTACGCTTACTTCCTATCCGCAACAAGGATATAATCACGCCAGTTGGTTGAGTGATGACGGTGAAGTTTTGATCATGGCAGATGAGATGCACAACAGAAGTGTGAAGGCTGTGGACGTAAGTGATCTGACAGATATAGAAGTGACTTCTTTGTTTCGATCAGAGTTATTAGCACCCGCTGCGACTGGTAGTATTGCGCACAATCCATTTGTACGAGATAATTATGCTGTCATTTCTTACTATCATGATGGGGTACAAGTGTTCGATATAAGCAATCCATCGAATGTGCAACAGGTCGCCTGGTATGATACTTTTACAGGCAATACAAACTATAGTGGATTCGATGGTTGCTGGGGAGTGTATCCTTTCTTGCCTTCTGGAAATATATTGGGCTCTGATGGCGCAGGGGGCTTATTTGTCTTGGAACCTACGAGTATTACTTTTGATCCGATACCTCCTGTGCAGCCGCCTTTTGGTTTTGTGAATGAAACGGTAGCAGATTGTTTGCCGCAGGGGACAGCCATTTTTTTGAGTTTGACGACGGACGCTGATGTGATACAGTGGTATAGAAATGGGAACTTGATCGATGTTACAAATGGGATCACCATAACCAGCGAAGGTACCTATCAGGCTATCGTGTATAAAGGGCCACACTCATTAGCGCTAGACCCGATTGAGATCGTGTATGGAGATGCACCAAATGTGAATGTCTTGCCATCTGCGAGTATAGCACTATGTGGAAATGAAACGGAAGTACTCATGGTAGAAGATGGTGCCGATAACTACGAATGGTTTTTGAATGGTGCTTCCATAACGACAGGAACGAATACGCTCCTCGTTGATGAGCCTGGATCCTATTTTGTAGTAGCGGATAATAATGGATGTGCGTCTACTTCTGAAGAGATAATCGTGACGCAAGGGGAGCAACCTGTAGCAGTCCTTAATATAATAGAGGAGCAAAATATCTGTGAAGGCCAATCTGTAATTCTAGAAAGCGTAAATGAAGGAGACGCGTATAAGTGGTTGGTCGTAGAAGGGTCGAGTATGACCGCCATCGATGGGGCAACTGAGGCTAGCTTCAGTGTGAGTGCGTCGGGTGAATATGCTGTAGAGATATTTTTGGGTGACTGCTCGTCGGTCTCTGAGCAAGTAGCTATAAATGTAATACCGCAACATACAGTAAGCTTGAATGCGACAACTGACCTAAATTTTTGTGAAGGAGAATCCTTCTTGTTAACACCAACAGTGGAGTCATTATCTGAGCCTGTGACTTCCTACGATTGGATAAAAGATGGTAACATAATTCAGTCTGGTTTAGAACCTGATTTGATGGTGGATGAAGCGGGCGATTATACATTGTTGGTGACGGCTGGTGTCTGCGAGGTGGCTTCTCCCGCTGTAAGCGTAGCCGTCTTGGAATCTCCGAGTAGTGAGATTGCTAGTGATAGGGGCAATTTTATTTGTGAAGGGGAGTTAGCCAATTTGACTGCATCGACTGGTGGAGATAGTTATCAGTGGAGCTATAATGGAGTAATATTAAATAACGCTACTGAACCTACGTTAGTAGCCAATCTAGATGGATTGTATTCCTTGACTGTAAATTTGGGTGAATGTTCTAGCACGGATGAGTTTGCACTAGAGATAATAGAAGCACCAATGCTAAGTACTTCGCTGTCCGAAAATATAAATATATGTGAAGGAGAGTCAGTTACCCTTATGGTAGATGGTGTGGCGGAATCATTTGAATGGTTCAAGGATGGAAGCAGCATCAATATTTTTGATACTGAAGTCACCGTCTCTGAGGAAGCCACCTATACTTTGATGGCAGCTAATGGGAATTGTGCTGCGACACCTATTTCTTTTGATGTTGAGATTACGGATTTGCCTTCGGTAGAGATTTTACCAGTTGAAAATAATGTATTGTGTCCTGGCGGGGAAATTGTATTGTCTGTTAATACAGATGCTGAAGAGTTTGCGTGGGCAGATGCTACTGGATCGGTTATAGCTACCAACCAATCCACCCTAATCGTGGATGAGAATAATTTTATTGGTGGGAGCATTGTGGTGGTAGCGTCAAATGGGGATTGTGATATTATTTCTGAAGCAGTATTTATTGAGTTAGGGGAGACGCCGAATATCAATTTGCAAGGGCCAACAAATACAAACCTTTGTATGGGAGACGCTTTCACTTTTAGTGTAGATGCTAGCTATGCTAGTTATCAGTGGTTTGTCAATGGAAATCCAACTAATGATACGGGTAGTCAATTGCAAGCCAATGCCACTGGCGAATACTCGGTGCGCGTGACTTCTGTAGATGGGTGTGAGACTATCTCTGAAGTAGTGTCTTTGACCTTCAATACGCTACCCAATGCACAATTGGCAGTGGGACAAAATCAAAGTCTCTGTGCTGGCGAGGCATTTACTTTGGAGGCGCCAGAATTTGCGGATACTTATTCTTGGACATTGAATGGACAAGAGATTGCGAATACAGAAAGTATAGATGCCAGTGCGGCAGGTGTCTATCAGCTGGCGCTAACGACCAACGGCTGTACCAGCTTCTCTCAAGAAATCACGGTTAACATTACAGAAGAGCTAGTTGTAGAATTTGATTTTGCCTCTGAGATAGAGATTTGTGAAGGAGAAATTTTTGCGCCAACGCTTGCACAAACATTTGATACTTATCAGTGGTTTTTAGATGGCGTCCTTATTAGTACGGTGCGCAATGTCGGCTTGACGGTGTCCGGAAATTATACCTTAGAAGTAAGCTCAAATTCTTGTACGGGGACCTCTGATCCCTTCTCATTGACAGTATACGAATTACCTTTTGTAGAACTCAGCATTGCCGGAGGAGTACCATTGTGTGAAGGAGAAAGTATAACCGTAACCGCCGAGCCGATACCTGGAGCGGACCTACAATGGTTCTTAGACTCGACGTCTATAGTAGACGCCACAAATCCAAGTATCACTATCACTGAACAAGGAAATTATAATCTGCAGGTTACAAACAATGGCTGCAGTGTTGTATCATCAGTGATAGATGTGTTTTTTACACCCAATCCAATAGCCGAGATAGAAGGTGCTGCAGACCGACCGCTTTGCGAAGGCGAGGGATTGCTATTGGTGAGTGCCGAGGAGGCAGACGCCTACCTGTGGTTATTCAATGGGGTGGAAATAGCCAATCAGGATATGCCTCTCTTAGAGGTAGGTGAAGCAGGGGAGTACAGCTTAATGACTTTCTTGGGCGACTGTTCTACTGTCTCAGAATCAGTATTTGTAAATACGGTGGCACTCCCTAATGTGGAGAATATTTCTGACGACCGCATACTATGTGCAGGAGAAACTTTTGATGTCACGGTACCGATGGGAGTGAATAGTTTTGTTTGGTTTATAGATGGACAAGCAGTAGACGATATCGGAGAGACCTTTACTATTTCGGAGCCAGGAGTTTATCAGTTGTCTGTAGAGATCGACGGATGTACAGCTAGTTCGAATACTTTTGAAGTCAGTATCGCAGAGCTGCCTGAGATAAATATTGGTGATATAGAATCTTGTGGTGCAGAAGAAATTTTGGCAGAAGCCCCTCCAGGGTTTGATTCATATATTTGGATTAGAGACGGAGAAGTCTTACCACAGACAGGAGCTACTTTTTTGATTACTGAAGCTGGAGATTATCAGCTCGGGGTACAGCAAGGAGCGTGTCAAAGTTTATCGAATGTATTTACAGTGAGCATCATTGATTTGCCTTCTTTGGAGAATGTGCCAGCATCACTTCAGTTTTGTAGTGGAGAGTCGATTACTATTGATGCGCCTGCTGGAGGGGATAGTTATACTTGGAGCAGAGATGGAGTAGTACTGCAGGAATCGGACCCACAATTACTCGTGACAGAGTCAGGTACTTATCAGTTGGAGATTGGAGTAGAGAGTTGTTTTGTCTTGACAGAAATAGAGGTGAGCGTTACAGAAACTCCCATCGCGGGTATTGTCCCTATTGATGAGACTGTTTTCTATTGTGAGGGGACCACTGTTGCATTCAATAGTATAGACACGGATGCGGATAGTTTGTTTTGGTTTTTAGACGGGACCTTGATTGCCAGCAATGTCATGAATATAGAAGCGTCTGAATCTGGAGTCTACAGCTTAATCGCTAAGACGGGGGATTGCAGTGCGGAGTCGGATGTGGAGACTTTGACTTTTCAAGCTTTGCCAGTGATTGAGCTTCCTGCGACAGAATTCTCTTATTGCCCAGGAGGCTTTGTAGAGCTTTTTGTCAATGTCGAAGGTGATGAAGATTTTGATTTTACCTGGACATTCAATGAGAATGAAGTCGCTTTAGGGCAGAATTATTTTGTAAGCGATGAAGGAATTTATCAAGTACAAGTGGTCAATAGCCTCACGGGTTGTACTATCACTTCAGAAGAAATACTCGTGAGCGAATACGAAGTAGAAACACCTGTTATCACAGTAAATGAAAATATGCTCACGGCTAGCGAAGCGGTATCGTATCAGTGGTTGTTCAACGGCGTTGCGATTCCTGATGCTGTGGAAATGATCTTGCTGGCGGAGACAAGTGGAGACTATCAGGTAGCGATCACAGATGCGAATGGATGCGAATCTATTTCCGAGATTGTCTCGGTTCAAATTTCTTCCGTGTCGGGCATCCCGAGTCTAGAGGCATTTGACATTTATCCCAATCCTGTCCAGGATTTGATGACTATAAGTATGACGACGACTAATACCGTGGCTTTAGATGTGAATATCCACAATCAATTGGGACAAACGCTTTGGACAAAATCTTTGACTCCGTTCGGTACCCAGCAGCTGGATATTCCAGTAGATTATCTGGTGCCGGGATTGTATTATATTACTCTGCGATCTGAAGATGGAGGAACCAATACGATTCGATTTGTAAAGCAGTAAGAATTAAATATTTGGGAGCTCCACGAGCAGCACAAAGGCCTGCGCTTGAAAAAGCGTGGGCCTTTGTGCTGCCGTGTCAGGCTGTCCGTTCCTACCGTCGTGCGCCCGTAGAGACGCATGTCAATGCGTCTCTACGGGCGCACGACGATACCACTACCATCCTTAGCTTCTAACGCGGCTCCACCTTGTCGAGCTTGGTCGCCTTCGGCGAGTCGCGATGGTGTAAACTGCAGTAGGTCGCAAATTGCCATCGGATAAAAGTAAAAAAGCATAATGAAAAGTTGCAAGTGGTTAACTTTAGAGTTAACTTTATCTGGTGAGAAAAAAGAGAGATATAATATTCTACAAGCAGTATTTCACAAAGTTTTTTGCCGAACAACCTATTCTTGTAAGGGAGAAAATTGCTTACGTATTTAAAATTGTAAGAACTGTAGAAAAGATTCCTCGCAAATTTTTAAAGCATCTCGCTGATACTGAAGGGCTTTATGAAATTAGAATTGAAGTGAATTCAAACGCATATAGAATATTTTGTTGCTTTGATAAAGGCAAGTTAGTTGTCTTATTCAATGCATTTCAAAAGAAGGCACAAAAGACTGATAAAAAAGAAATTCGAAAAGCACTAAAACTTAAAGATGAGTACTTCAAAAACAAAAAATAAAAAACAAAGAATTTTAGAGGCAAAAAATGTTGACCAATTGTTAGATGTGCAATTTGGTAAAATTGGTACTAAGAGCAGAGATGAATTTGAAGAAAAGGCACAATACTTTGTGATATCTGAAATGCTAAAAGAAGCAAGAAAGGAAGCCAATTTAACACAAGAGCAGCTTGCCAATAAGGTCGGAACAAAAAAGAGTTATATCTCCAGACTTGAAAATGGCAAATGTGATATTCAGCTTTCCACCCTTTACAGAATTTTTGAAACAGGATTGGGGCGTCGCGTAAACATATTAATAGGGTAACTTATGACCTTTGAATTTAGGTTTAAGTATCTTTTGACTGCTATTTTGTGTCTCAATTGGAAATTATGTAAGTTTTATTTGGCAGCTTAATTTTCTCTAAACCAGAAAGTCTGTAATCTCTTTTCAGAATGAGCGTATTGAAATTCCGCTACTTTTGAATTCAATTTCAGATAGAAAAATAACAAAATTATTTTAATGCGGTATTTACTAACTATTCTTATTTTCTGCAGTCTATTTTCTTGTGCCGTAGAACAAGATAAAGCTCAATCAGCTGTGATAAAAGTAGATACCATCACAAGTGAACCTATCTTGTCTATTGATACAATCTCAGTATCAGAAACTATCACGGAACCACCTGCGCCAGTCACCCCATCTACGCCTCCAGAAGAACCAGATATCATAACCAAGATACCTTATGTTGTCATTGCGAAAAGCGGGTTATTTCTACGCAAGAGCCCCGGTAGGAAAGGGGAGGTGGTGACCAAGCTTCCTTACTTTTCTGAGCTCGAAGTATTGAGCACCAAATCATTTCTAAGTGAAGAAGTCTTGATTGAGGGGAGAAGAAATAGAAGTAATAATGATGTGAATTTTAGAGGGGATTGGGTAAAGGTAAAGTACGAGAATTTAGAAGGCTACGTACATAATGCCTATATAATATCCAAAAGATCTGAATATGATAGACAAAAAAAGATTTTGTATCAAGAGATTGATTTCGCATTGCCAGGCAGCTCTTGTAGTTTTAATTTTCACCCCAACCCAAATTTACAATGGTATGGTATATATAGTAGAGGTAGTGGATATGAAAGGGTGCCCATAACTCTCGAGTATCAAATCTGGCCAGGGAATAATATGACTCCTATCCTGACCTTGGTTGATTCTTCGGATAACTTAGTATTTTGTTTTGCTACGGATTACACATTAGGAAGAGGTCCTGTAGAGGGGAGTCAAGAGTACAATGGATTGGATTTCGATATAGAAAACTATGACGCTAAGCTAAATGAATTGGGGATTACCTATAAATCGATTGAAGGGGAAGAGGGCAATCACTACACTATTCATAAAAATGGAATTCATCAATTGTTAAATACAGATCAAATAGAGTCTGAATATAATTACATTACTACTATAGATTGGGTAGGGGATATTGATGATGATGGTATAGTAGACTACGTAATAACGTACGGCATCAAGGGAGGTCGTACCGTCTTATACCTTAGTTCAGAAGCAACAGCGGAGCAAATAGTTGCTCCAGTTGCTGTTTATCTGAGAGACTATTGTTGTTGATTGTTTTTGCATTTTTCAGCTAGTCATATTACTGTACTGATATTTTTATCTTCCACCTCCTAGGGGGCCTAAATTAACTCTCACTCCAAAGCCACCAGATCCATTTTTGTTATATTCTCCCAATCTAGATTGGCATCTGCCGCAAACATCTTTAACACCTGGGACCACATAATATTTTCCTTTATTGTCTAGCAGTACACTATTGTTGTTGACAGATTTGGTAAAGGAAGTTGTAGAGTCCCCTTTGAGTGAAAGCTCTTCCGTCTTAAATATAGGGGATTGGCATGCTGCACAATAAAATTGAGCATCCTCCTCACTAATGTTGGAATTGAACACTTGATAGGTAGATGCTTCATGATCGAAAAACCCTATGTGTTTTTGGCACCCAGCACATTGAAATGCACTGTGCGTTTCACTTTCTGTCAATCCGTGATAGTGTAGGTTGTATTTTTCTAAGAAACTTGCTTCTTCTTCATTGAGTAGTAGTGCACTTCCACTTTCTTGTTCAAGTAGAGAACCATGACAGAGTCCGCACTGTTGCGAATCGTGCTGATGTTCATGGGCATGCGTATCATGCTTATGGTTTGCATCATGTTGATGTTGATGCCCTGAAGTATGTTCGGTGTGTTTTTTACTATCTACCTGAGCATGAATTGATGTAAAACAGCCTATAATTACTATTACAAAGAGATATGTGAATTTCATTTTTAGATGTTTAAGTATAGCTGTACAGCATAAATAGTAAAAGAACTGTTAATTCAATCTGAATTAATTTTTCTATTGGAGTAACAATGGCGGAATACTGATAGTTATCAAAAGTAGCTTGTATTCTGAATTAAAAAAGGCAGTCCTTTAAGGACTGCCTTCGCTCATTTGTCGGGAAGACAGGATTAACGTTGTCGATCCTGAAGATGGGTCGCTGGAAATTTCGTAAAAGCATCGCCCTGTCGGGCTTGCTTTTTTAATTCAAAAAGCCTTATGAAAGCGAAAAGCTTTCAACACCTTTTTAAATTAAAAAAGCAGTCCAAAAAAGGACTGCTTTTACTCATTTGTCGGGAAGACAGGATTTGAACCTGCGACCCCACGCCCCCCAGGCGTGTGCGCTACCGGACTGCGCTACATCCCGAAATAATAAAGGGCAAATATAACAAATGTAATTTCTAAAAAGAGGACTATCTGTAATATTTAAGGAGTAACTTTCAATCGTGAAAAATCCAAATGCGGTAAGGATAGTAGCCATCCCGAATTCATCATTCGGGAGTCCGCAGGACCTGGTGGCGAATAGCCTGACCTGAGCGCTTTTCAGCGAATGGGACCGCCCTCATCATAAAAAAAGGATGCCTCATAATATAAAACTAAAATCTTGAAAATAGCCAAAGCCTAAAACAAGCGAACTCCTATGGTCAGATACAGATACCGACCTGTACTCGGAATAATTCCGGGTCCAGGGTAACCACTCGCGCGTCGTGTGAAGTAAGCCGCATCGAATAAATTGTTGGCACCGGTCTCCACCGTAATCCACTTGAACTGGTACGCCAAAGAAAGATCCGCAATCTCATAAGAAGGAATTAGGCCCTCAATGGCAGTAGGTGTCAAAATCGCATTGGAAGCATCAGAGAAATGCTCCTTGGTAAAACTGTACTGTGCCGAAGCGCTGAAATTGTCCCACTTAAATTGGGTGCCAAACTTGAGCTGGTAGGGTGGGATGAGCTCTACATCCTTGCCATCGATCTCGGGGTTGACCTCAGAAACATATCGCCCTTGGGTCACAGAAATATTACTGAATATCGACCACTGGATCGCTTTGTTATCGATAGCAAATATCTTTTTGAGATCTAAAGTCAAGAGGGACTCCAAGCCCACGATATTGGCATCAGCAATATTGGTCCGAAATCGAATGGTACGCTCTACTAAATTATTGAACTCTGGATTAGGTTCGGTGAGAAGCGTGTTGCCGATGCGGTTGCGATAAAACAGATGGTATACCGCCACATCAAAATCCAAGGCTCCGAAGAGCTTGCCGCGATAACCGAGTTCAGCATTGAAGCCATTTTCATCTTGTAGATTTTCGTCTACACGGAGGCTCCCCACGTTGACTCGAATATCATTGAAGTTGATGGCTCTATAATTCTCAGAAAAGTTCGCGTATATTTCAGAATCCTCATTGGGCTTGTAGCTAGAGCCGATGCCAAAGAAAACAAAATCTCTCGGTAGTGTCTTGTTCTCAAAGAGGAGGGTGTCAAAAATAATATTGCCTGCCTGATCTCGTCTCGTGTCTCTAAAACTTCCTTCTGACTGAGTGCGAATAAATTCATATCGAACACCTGGTGTGACGCTCCACTTGGGACTTAGATTAAATACATTTTCTGCAAAAAGAGAGAGGTTGTAACTCGGCAGCATAAAGTCTGAGCCTTCTAAGTTTTCTGGATTGTTGTAGACAAAATTGGCATCGCTACCATCGTCGCCTTCGCCTTGTCTGCGATGGGTCAAGCCCTGATAGATGCGCGCACCCACTACGGCGACGGAAGGTTGATCTAAGGTGGTGTACCGATATAGCAGGCGAGTTTCATTGCCAATATTGCTAAAGTCGTCACTCAGAAAATCTCGGTTGCCTCCAAAATCAATGGTGTTGATATTGTCAAGATTGCCCAAGGCATCTCTGCCACCAATGAGTGCGAAGGTCTTATTGTTGAGCTTCAATTTATCATTAAACTTATAGTCTGCATTGAGGGCATATAGATTCCAGTCTACTTGAAACCAATTGCGCTCCCGATTGCTTTGGCGAGGGTTGTCAGCAAATTGAAAGTCCGTGAGACCACCCGCCTGTTGTGTCAAGTAGGTAGTGAATGTGTATTCACCTCGCAAATTAAATTTTGGACTGAGTTTAAAAGTGACTCCAGCATATGCAGTGTGTTGCTGTAGTTCGCTATTGGGACGCCAACCATCGTTCTGTTTGTACTCATAGAAGGCGTAGTAATTAATTTTCTTGGTATCGCCTTTAATGGAATTGAAGGAGCTCAAAAAGCCAAATGAACCTGCCGTTTGCTTGCTCTCTAATTGAAATGGTTTGCCGGTTTCTCCTTCTTTAAATTTGAAGTTGAGCATGCCGCCAAATTGTGTACCGTACTGCAAGGAGGCAGCGCCTCTGATGAGTTCGATGCGTTCTATAGCTTCGATAGGAGGGCTGTAGTAAGACTCAGGATAGCCCAGCGCATCTGCACTGATGTCATAACCGTTTTGTCGCGTATTGAAATTAGAGTTTCTGCTGGGATTGAGTCCACGTCCACCGATGCCAAGTTGTACCCCTGCGCCGTCACTTTCCCAAATATGCAGGCCAGACACCTTTGCATAGACTTGTCTACTCAGATTGCTGGATTTGTTGAGTGTCAGGTCTTGAATTGGGATAAGTTCGTTTTTTTTGCTTGCGTAGATCGCTACTCCCTCTACTTGTCGTAGTCTTTGTATACCGTAGGCATCATTTCGCTTGTCGATTACTAATACGTCTGCAATAGTTTCTGCATTAGGGCGAAGAGAAATGTCAATAGGTGCATTCAGGTTAATATCAGCTAAGGATATAGTATCGCTTTGGTAGCCAATATAGGTACAGACTATTTGTTTGGTGTCTGCATCAACCGCCAGAGTAAAAGTGCCATCTATTTCGGACACACAAGCTTGTCTTTTATCCAATGAAAATATGTTGGCGGATATGAGCTCTTCTCCAGTTTCCTTATCTGTTACCTGTCCAGATAAAGTAGTTTGTTGCGCACTTGCATGCCCACAACACAAACAGGATAATATGATGAAGAGTAGTGTTCTCATTTTAATTCTCTTGTGGCAATATCCATTTTTTATGGTGCCAACCCCTCTTTTCTAGGGCCAAATCTACAGTAGGGTCAATAAGCAGACTACTGCGTTTGCCATTTAGTGTCACTTTGCTTTGACAGGTTACCTTGCAGCGTTCCCATCCCTTACTCAAATAATGATCGCGAAGATAATGTGCAAATTGTAAAATCATATCTGCTTGGGTACTCATCATTTTTATTTGTTGAGGAACCAAGAAGTCTGAGTTGTTTACATATTCTATTTTATTATTATCTATGTCTTCTACTTTGAAAGTGGTGTGTCCTGCTTTTTCCATTAGCATCACACGCCATGAAAATCGATAGCCTTGCTCAGTCCAGTATAAATCTCCAGGATACATAAGATGCCGAAAAGGTAGAAATAGTTGGATAGCAAAAAAGATGGCTAACAGGATTAGTTTTGGCTTTTGAAAGGCTTGCAAGAGGGGTTCACTGCTGTAGTCAAAACTAGCACCTAAATAGGAAAGCACTCGTTCATGAAAGTTCGCGCTGAAGAAAATTAACGTACATAATATCATGATGTAAGGAAACATACCGATCTGAAAAAGGAGGGCCGTCATCAGATGAAAAATAACTACTGCAAAGTAGGCTGGCAGACGAGTACGCGGCATCAGAAGTAAAAATGCAATACTCAAGTCGTATATCGCCCCCGACCAACTAAAAGCATAGGCGAGCCATTCTTGCTCTAAAATACCTCCTATGATAGGCGTATGCGCCAATGCAGGCAGCCATAACTTTAGCGGCATGGCGTCTATCAGCCATGAAGGCGTCAACTTGGCAATGCCCGCAAAAAAGTATACAAAACCCAATTGCAGTTTAAATACATTGATGACCCATGCAGGTACACTTTTTAATTTAGCTACACCTCTATGCCATACATCTATCGAAAAGGCACGATGTGCAGGCACCAGCACCAGTAAGCCTGCCATGATGCTGACAAAATAATAGTGATTGAGATAGTTGGTTTTATCGATCAATTCTACATAGGTAAATAATAAAAAGAAGAGTAGGCTAGAGGCACGGTAAAAGGCACCCAACATGATGCCAATGGAAGAAAGGAAAAGTAAAAAGAAAGTAATGTACATTCCTTGTTCTCCAAAGGGTTTGACCCAGTCAAATCCGTAATAGCTAAAATAAAAAATTGGATTCACGTATAAATCTTGAATCCAACCCTTATAGTAAAATCTAAAAATGCTAATGGCCATAATAGCGCCAAACAAAATGCGAAAACTTATAAGTGGCGCTATGGACGTTTGTTGATATAAATATT
The DNA here is from genome assembly GCA_937923345.1 of uncultured Saprospiraceae bacterium. Taxonomy (GTDB): domain Bacteria; phylum Bacteroidota; class Bacteroidia; order Chitinophagales; family Saprospiraceae; genus JALZVN01. Next base: position 15,314 of record CAKZVJ010000130.1, on the reverse strand, counting down.
TTTGGATTTTGGACATACCCTATTAATCACCATCATTGTCTTGATTCGTAAGCGTGATGCCCATCACTGAGACCATGTCTGATTTAACAAGGGTCACCATATTTTGTAAGTGCAAAAACAAGTCAACTAATTTTTGATTGTCAGCTTCTATCTGTACAGTGAAATCCTCTTCTAAGTCGTTTGCTAGTTCAATCGCTTCTGTAAACAATGTTCTACTCTCCTCCGCTAGTGGGGTCTGATTGATAGCCTCTAGGTAATCATATAAGGAAGCACCCGTAGTATTGTTTCTATCTGTACCATTGAACAACGCTTGATAAGCTTGCAAGGCAGAGAGCAATAGCGTTTTAGATTGCCCAGCATAAAGTGCTTCTGTGTTCGTTGGTCTTACTACTCCAGCACTACGTACTCCTGCCGGTATGGCTACTTTAGCATCTCTCACGGTACGCTGAAAATGAATGTCGATGGTGTTCATTATGATGCCAAGGGCAGAACCTACATCCATGCCATCACTATTGGTAGAGGTAAAGTTGTCAATAAAGGTGCCGCTAGAGAAGTCATTTTGCACCGTTGTGGTGGTGGCTTGCATCAGAGATACTATCGTACTCAGGTAAGCCATACGGTTTGGATTGTTTTGAAATTTGCTCAACGTAGTTGCATTATCGTAGGCATTGAGCAAATAATCTATACTTGGAAAACCGGAAGCGTCAAAATTAGAAATGTTGTTTAAAGCAAAAATTTCCTCCGAGATATTGGATTCAATTTTATCGCCATCAGCAGGGTAGGTGTTCATTATCCTTTCCATAGCTGTATCTTCTACTGGACCATAAGCATAAATAGAAACATATTGCCATGCTGTCCATGCGTTTATCAGACTGCTACGCAAGATAGATAGTGCTTCTAAGTCAGTATCTTGAGAAAAATTTTCAACGCTCTGTTGTAATGTTTCTATTTCTTGATTGAAGGCTACCAAAGCAGTTGATATCATATTATCTGCCGTATGCTCGGCGATATCCATTCTAAGCTGGGCAAGAGATTCATCTTGCGAGTTGGTATTCTGATCATCATCCTTACAACTGATAGTAAGCAATAGGATACTAAGAAACAGAAAGAGTGTTGAATATATTCTCATTAGATAAATGGACTTATTTGTTATTTATAGTTCGTCTTGTACTGCAGCTAAAGTAGGGTAGTTTTCTACCAATTTACGTTTGGCATTACTCAGGCCTTCTCCGCTTACATTCCAAAAATTTCCTCCTATACCAAAGTCAACATTTAGAATATTGTTCAATTCTGAAAGTGGAATTACTCTTCTTGGACTATAGGTCAGCGCTCGAGCAAACATATATGCTTCTGATAAAACGTGAAATAATTCTCCTGTATTACCGGCGTTCAATTGATCTATACTTTGATTGATATAGTGAATGGTGGTCGCTGCAGCTAGGATTTCCAATTCAGTGTATAAAATATCTTTATTTGCATTCTTGGTTTCCATGTCATTGGCCACAATTGCCTCACGCCCATCTCTAAATGCATTCATGATTCTGTCTGAAATACCTGTAGATGGGTCAACAATATTGGAGTAGTTGCTCCAAAAACGCGCTTCATCTTCTCGTGCTTCAGGCCAAGCAGATCCAAAATCTCCAGGCGCTGTAAAGTAGCCAAAGGCCTCATCCCAGTGGTGTTCCAAGGCAGTATAGTTTTTGTCTTCCACGACAGTCACATTATCTACATCATCTCCTATTCGTACATCAGTAAGGTAGGTGTTGTATATCTGGTGCAAGAATACACTACCCATGAGTCCTTTCTCTATAAATTGAGTAAGCTCATGACCAGTATTATTCACGAGGATGGTGTTGCCACTATTTTCTCTGGTGATCAGTCCTGCTTGCCCCGCGCTGGCTGGAGTTTCTGATTTACTAGCTATTGCAGCTTGTTCAAATAGGTCTCCATAGTAATCTACATCGGTATCTGGTCCCCATGTCTTATCCTCTAATTGCTTAGTGGAGCTAAAAGTGAAAAATCCTGCTCCATCACCGTTTTCATTTCTATATGCTTCTTTGAGGAAGGATGCTTCCATAATTTCACCTGCATCTCCTTCTTTGAGGTAATCTTTGATTTCATCGAGCTGGTTGGCCCTATCCGTTTGGCCCGAAAACGAAACAGTACTTTCTCCATCTCTAAAGAATTCATAATCAGCTGGACTGTCTGGCGCTACAGGAACTACATCTATAATGATATCATCATCGTTGCAAGAGTAAAAAACGCAAGTCGCTAGTAATGTGGTTATTATGAGGAATAAATTTCTCATTGGTTATTTTTATTAAGATTTAGTCTAAATAAGGTTAGTGATGGCAAATGTATCGCATAACCATAGATTATACAAGCCCAAAAGGGACTTTTTTTGTTAAAAATTTCATGTCTTTTGGGGCCTATATTTCCAACAAAAATTAATAACCTGAATTACAGTTTATTATCCTCAGATTTGGGATATCAAGCCACATACTCCTTCTAAAAATTGTATTTCCTTAGCTCTTCCATCTTTATGTTCACAAACCCATGTTAATATCTGACTTATTTCTTGCACATCAATAGATTGCGACTAAATTTGCCCACCTATTAGAAAACTAAATGATTCCAAATTGATTTAATAGATATGAAATTTAGACATACAATAATTCTACTTATCCTTGGCTTTTCAATTAGCACATTTGCTCAGGAAGCCACCCTCAGTGGGTATATCAAAGATATAGATTCGGGAGAGACCTTGATTGGTGCATCGGTTTTTATTCCTAGCCTTGCTGCAGGCACCACTTCCAATGAATATGGGTTTTATTCTTTATCTGTCCCTGCAGGGACTTATAAAGTAGAGTACTCCTATATCGGTTTTGACACAAAGGTGGAAGAAGTAAATCTTGCTGCAAATGTTACCAAAGATGTAGAAATGGGAGAGGATGTGGCACAGTTAGCTGAAATCGTCGTGACTTCTGAAGCAGAAGATAAAAATGTATCGGGAACAGAGATTTCGGTTAATAAACTAGATATCAATACCATCACCAAGATACCTGCATTATTAGGTGAAGTGGATGTGATCAGATCCATTCAATTACTACCAGGTGTCTCCACAGTAGGAGAGGGAGCTACTGGATTCAACGTGAGAGGTGGAGGTGTAGATCAAAACCTTGTGCTACTAGATGAAGCGCCCGTGTATAACTCCTCGCATTTGTTTGGCTTCTTTTCCGTATTCAATCCAGATGCAGTCAAAGATGTAAAACTGTATAAAGGAGGTATCCCAGCAAGATACGGCGGTAGACTTTCTTCCATTCTAGACGTGCGGATGAAGGAAGGTAATAACAAGAAGCTAGCTGTATCAGGTGGGGTAGGATTTATCTTTAGCCGATTGTCTGTAGAGGCACCAATCATCAAAGACAAGGCTTCCTTCATCTTGGCAGGGCGTAGGTCTTATATAGATGTTTTGTCGAAACCATTTTTGAATGATGATTTGGCAGATACGGCACTCAACTTTTTTGACATCACCTTGAAGACCAATTATAAAATAAGTGAAAAGGACAGAATCTTTTTATCTGGATATCTAGGAAGAGATAATTTTAGATTCGGAGAGAATGCAGGATTTGACTGGGGGAATAGAACCGCTACATTTAGGTGGAACCATCTTTTTAGCGATAAGCTGTTTTCCAACTTTACGGCTTTCTTTAGTAATTATGATTATAGAATTATGTTTGGCTCAGATGACCAAGATAGTTTTGACTGGGATGCCGCTATTGAAAACCTAAGCCTGAAGGCGGATATTTCTTATTTTTTAAATCCAAAAAACTTGATAACCTTCGGAGGGCAGGGAATCATTCACGATTTTAGTCCTGGCAATGCAGTTGGTGTTTCCCAAGGCGACAGAACAGAGTTTTCAGTACCCTCTCAACGGGCTTTAGAAGCTGGAGCTTTTATCGAAAATGAACAAACAATAAATGATAAAATATCATTGCAGTATGGATTGCGACTTTCTTATTTCAATTATGTAGGGGAAGGAGTAGCCTATACTTTTGGAGATGCAGAACCTGGAGAAAGGCGTCCTCTCGAGAGCGTATCCGAACCTTTCGATAATTGGGAGACTATTCAAGATTACATAAATCTTGAACCTCGTGCTTCAATAAAGTACCAAATCAATTCTACTTCTTCTTTAAAATTAGGATATAATAGAATCGCTCAATACTTGCACTTGATTTCTAACAGTACCGCCGCTTCACCACTCGATGTGTGGTTGCCAAGTACCAACAATCTTAAGCCACAAATTGCAAACCAATTGGCTTTGGGCTACTTCAAAAATTTCAAAAACAACGAATACGTTACCTCCGCGGAAGTCTATTATAAGACCTTCGAAAATCAAGCGGACTATATAGATGGCGCTGATCTTTTTGTCAATCCCTTGATAGAAGGAGAGCTATTATCAGGAGAAGGAAGGGCTTATGGTCTAGAGTTGCAAGTTGAAAAGAAAAAAGGAAAATTTACAGGATGGATTAGTTACACCTTAGCGAGATCTGAAAGACTGATAGAGGGTATAAACAATGACGAGTGGTTCCCAAATCGGTTTGACCAAACCCACAATCTTTCAACCACTTTGTTTTATGAATTGAATGATCGATGGACATTCTCTACCAATTTCGTTTACAATACAGGGACACCGGCGACTTTTCCTACAGGCCGTATAGAGCAGCAGGGTTTTGTTATTCCAGAGGTATCCAATGATGTCCGAAACAATGTTAGAATTCCTGATTTTCATAGACTGGATGTTTCTGCTACGTTTAGAGGCAAAAAATACAATGAGAAAAAATTCAAAGGAGAGTGGGTTTTCTCCGCCTATAATGTATACAATAGAAGAAATCCATTTTCAATATTTTTTGAACAAGATGGAAATAGAACCGCCAGTGGTGACCCGATCAGAACTCAAGCAATCAGATTGTCTGTAGTCGGCTCTGTGATTCCTTCCGTAGCCTATAACTTCAAATTTTAATTTAATATCGATGACTTATAAATATATTTTTGCGCTATCTATTTTTGCTTTGGCCTTTTTCAATTGCGAGGATGTTATTGAGGTGGAATTATCGCCCACCAATGCACAAGTCAATATTGATGCTTGGATCAATAATAAATCAGAGCCGCAAACTATTCGACTTAGAAGAGTAAGCCCCTATTTTGATTCTAGCCCGTCTCCAGTTATAAGTGGAGCCTCCGTTATAGTTTTTGATGACGCCGGGCAAGAGTTTCTTTTTGAAGAAGAGGGTATAACTGGAAATTATATTTGGACACCTGCTACGGGAGAAACTTTAGGAGAAGTTGGAACCGAGTTTGGACTTTCTATAGATATTAACGGCAAGCAGTATGTCTCTGCTTCTACCATGAATCGCATCATGCCGATAGATAGTTTGATTACTGAATTTCAAGAGGCAGAGCTAGGTATGGTCGAAGGCATTTATGCTGAAGTGTTCGCTAGGGACTTTGCAGGGACGGGAGATACCTATTGGATTCAAACTTTCAAAAATGGTGAATTTTTGAACAAACCGTCAGAGATATCTATTGTATTTGATGCCAGTTTTACTGCCGGTGGTAATGTAGATGGAGTTACCTTTATTTCCCCGATTAGAACTTCTGTCAATCGAGTTCCTGACCCCGTAGATGAAGGTTCGGAGGACACCATCAACGTTGCGCCATGGGCGAGCGGAGATAGTATACGGGTCGAGATTCATTCTTTAAATATTCCTGCTTTCTTTTTCTTGGAGCAAGCCCAAACCCAATTGACACTTGGTGACGCAGGTATTTTTGCAGAACCTCCATCTAACGTCCCGACCAATATCATCCCTCTAAATGCGGAGACACAGTCTGAGGAGGCTGTTGGTTTCTTTAACGTTGCCGCTGTATCTTCTGCAGGCCATATTGTGGAGTAAGGAGTATTTTTATGAGTGGAGAGTGGAGAATTTTTATGAGTTGAGAGTTGAGAGTGGAGAATTGAGAATTGAGAATTGAAAGAGGAGAGTTGAGAATTGGCGAGACGAGTCCCAGAACAATATAACCTCTTCATTGAAAATTATTCAAGCTAAAGTAGCATTGAAAATTGTACAAGTCAAAGCAGCATTGAAAATTGATCATTGAAAATTGCACATTGATTCTGCATTGAAAATTGTACATCGAAAATTGATCATTGATTACGTTGCTCATTGGTTATTTGCACACGTTAGAAAAGCATTGAAAATTTCTCATTGAAAATTTCTCATTAATAAGGGCGAGCATCCGACAGAAAAAGTCGGCTACCAGGCTGTGCAGGAGTCCACGTTCGTTTCCGTCCCGATAGATTTTTCTGGCACCAAACAATTGCCATTATTTACAGGTTTTTGGTAAATACGATCGGGACCTGCCGCTTTCGCGTCAGTCCTTAGCATCCTTCTCGCAAAAAAAATCCTTTATAGAATAATCATTATCTTTCCAGAAAAATTGAAAAATAGATTCTGGTTTTTCGTAGTCATTACTATGGGTCTGGTATTCTTTTCAAATTGTAGTACGCCAACTGCGCAAAGCAATACCGAGATAGACCTAAGCACCAATCCATTTCAGAGAAATGCTAATGCTAGTATAGACTCTGTTCTAGAGTTTAATTCCATGATACTATCGATGTTCCAAGATAGTGAGGGTGTATATTGGTTTGGGTCGTGGTGTGACGGAATGGCAAAGTATGATCCAAGAGATAGCTTTCCGTCAGGCGCAAAGAAGTTTAGGTATTACAACACTGAAAATGGCATCCCTGGCAAAGAGATAATTGAATTCAATAATAGAAAAGTACCAAGAGGAAATGCTGTGCGAGATATCCAAGAAGACGCAAATCACAATATCATATTTGCCACTCTCCATGGGGTCACTACATTTGATGGTGATGAATTTATGGCATTGCAAACAGAAGGCAAAGCTGAGGCACTAAGCACAAGTCTTAAGTATGTAGATAATAATTGGGATCGCGAATATAATAGTTTATGGTATGGTAACATTTCATCAAATGGAGTATACAAATACGAAAACAATACGCTTAAACAATTTACATTTCCAGAACTTGCCGAATATGATATAGGATTTCGCAGTCAATATTGTATGTACAGCCATACAAGAGATAGTTATGGTAATATCTGGTTTGGTACTGAAGCAGGCGGTATTTTTAAATACAACAAAGAGGGGCTTACTTGTATCAATCAAGAAGCAGAGAAAGGAATTGTACGCTGCATCTTTCAAGACGCTTCTGGGTTAATATGGATAAGCAATGTTTTGGAGGGCTTATATACGTATGACCACCAAGCGTTCAAAAAAGGAGTGGAGCCTTTTAGATGCTTCACCAAGGAAAAAGGATTCTACACACTCAACGAGGTCCGCAGCCAGAACCTAGAGAAAGTTGATATGCTAGATGGTATCCAAACTATTGTGCAAGAAGACAGTGGAGTGATGTGGTTTGGAACCTTTGGTAACGGCCTCTGGCGTTATGATCCTTCGGCCCTTTCAGATTTTGCATTTACCCATTTCACCGAAGGAAAGGGCATACCTAGCGATACCGTCAAGTCTATTCTGAAAGACAAAAATGGAAAATTGTGGTTTGGGATAGGGGAGGACTTAACTCATGTGTACCAATATGACGGTGAGAACTTCAAGAGAATTGATATCTAAATCTTATGAATGTCCCTTTATTAAACTGTTTCGTCGAAATTGTTTTTAAATCATTCTCCCTTTTGGTTATATTAGATCAAACAAAATAAAATGGAGATAACATCCTTAAAGTGTAATCACTGTGCCGCTGACCTAGATGTCAATCAGGGTATCAAGTTCTTTAACTGTAGTTATTGTGGTAGCTCATTAACTATAAAAGAGTCCGGTGGAGTAGTATTTACAGAAGTGATTGGAGAGATAAAGGCCAATACGGAGGCAATACTTGATAACTCTAATTTGCAATTACTCGAACATGAAGTCGAAAGAATAGATCGAGAATGGCTTTTAGAAAGAGAACCGTTTATGGTGCAGAAAAATGGACAATCTGTAGCGCCAGATTCTGGATCTTCTGCTGGAATTACTTTTGGAGTAATCACAATTATGCTTCTAGGAATAATGTTTTTCTTTAGCATTGCTGGGTCAAATTCACCAAAAGGCGATGTACCAATAGTTCCTATATTATTTGGACTATTATTCACAATAGCGGTATTGATAGGTACATCTATGAGCAACTCCAATAAATACAATAGCTATACCAAAGCCAAGAAGGAATATGAAAACAGACGAAATGACCTCCTTGCTAAAATGGAGACATTAAAAGCAGAAGAACAGAGCGAATAAATATTTTTACTGACTATCCGTTTGTTGTACAGTAGGATTAAAATACTTCAAGACTCTCGAATAAAATATTGAGATTATGAATGGGTATATGGGTTACATTTTTGATTTTAAATAAGAGTAAAATTATTAAACTAGAATAAATATCGACCTTTAAAGATTTAGTGTTGTATGCGTTAAGAAAAGTCGTCAGAAGGCTTAACTGTTTGAGTCAAACGTACAGCCATACAGTCGAACAAGCATTCCGTTATTACTTACAATTAAGGGTAAAAAAAGTATCTATAATGAGTTTTAAGCCTTTAGACTTTTTAGCTTGCATAAGCGTTAAGAATCCCTGCCTGCGTGACGCAGTCAGGCAGGTTTACAGTCGAGAGGTTTTTGGTTCTTTTTTACGGGAAAAAAGAACGTGAAAGAACAGCAAGCAAGAATATTTTATTAGAAAAAATTACATTGTGAAATGATAAATTTGACGTATTAAATACTGAAAATCAATTTAATTAACAATGTAATGAAATACCTAATAAAGTAAAGAATGGGAAGTCAGTAGCAAACGGAGTATTCAAGTTTTACTGTACAATAAGAGGATAGTCACTACATATTTTCTTTACGATAAAATATTTTCCAGATAATGCTCTTCTATTCCAAAAGTCGTTTTAATTGAATCAATTTCTTTTTGAATTCGCTTTTTGTCCACTTTGCCCTTATGCTTAATCGCGGTAATCATGAGGTTCTTGCCAGTATGTTCAGAAGAGATAAATTCAAAAATGTGCGCTTTGTAGCCATACAATTCTAAGATAAGCGCACGTATAGTATCCGTCAACAACTCAGCTTGTCTTTCTTTTAAAATCCCAAATTGAGTAATTGGAGAAACGGCAGGCGCATCCTTCATGGCTTTCCGAACCTGCTTATGACAACAAGGTGCACAAATTATTAAGGACGCTTCGGATTGAATTCCTTTGAGGATGGCATCGTCAGTAGCCGTATCGCAGGCGTGAAGCGCAATGAGAACATCTATCGAGGATGGCTGGACTTCTTCTATAGTGCCTTGCTCAAAAGTGAGATGATCAAATTTTACTTTATCTGCAATCTTGTTACAAATACTAACCAATTCGCTTCTCATTTCTATCCCTTGTAGCCTTAGCTTCTTCCCCTTAGTATTGGCCAGGTAATCATACAACGCAAAGGTAAGGTAGCCTTTGCCAGAACCCATATCTACGATATGTAATGGATCGATTTTATCTAAGCTTTCATTTTTGCGCAGGATGCCATCTATGATTTCAACATACTTATTGACTTGTTTTAGCTTGTCGCCTTTATCTTTTTGAACATTTCCTTTTTGATTGAGTATGCCTAGCGCTTTGAGATAGTCATCTTTGGAGCGTAGGCTTTTCTTTTGCTTGTCATGACTACGAGTAGCCTTTACGCTCCCATCTTGCTTTTGCTTTTTGAATTTATATTTTCCGTTGTCTTGTTTTTCTAAAGAAAAGTGATTCAGCTCCGTAAATAAATTGGCGATACCAAAATCAGTTTGGATAAGCTGAATGATACTATCTCCTCCTTCTTCAATATCATAATTTTTTGTAATGTCTTTCGTCTCATATCGATAAACAAAAGAAAAGTGTCTCTTTTCTTTTATTAAGATCATTTTTATGATGAGTTTTTTTACCTCAGATGTTGGATCTGTAGGCTTGCTGAGCGTGAGTCTAGCAAAGGTGTCTTCTTTTACGCACATAAAAAAGGAGCGCATAAAGGCTTCAAAATTATCCATGCTCGAAGATAGCTAAATCTAAAATGATTTCAAGTCTTGAGGGCTAAAACTCCATTCAGGAATCTTTAGCTCTTGTTGTATTTCAATTGCACTATACCAGGGGCTAAAGTTCAGATTTTTATTTTTTTTGATGATATGAATATCTTGTGCGGGCATATAGCTTTGTGCTATAAGGAAGAGTTTTTCTCCAGAAATGTCATGTACTGCGACATCTACCACTATAACGGCATGTCCTGGAGACCCTCCTTGAATAAATACGTCTCCAATATCTAGTTCTTTGATAGACTTACTAGTAAGTTCCTTCTCTAAGGAGAGTGTTCCTGCAAAAGAGAAAACCATATCCATGTACTTTCGAAAAGTCTTGTAAGATGAGTCTGCAGATGTTGCATTATACCACTTTACGGTATTGTCTTTTACGCTGATTCTTTCACCAGTTTTCCATCTACTATATTTGGCGAGGAATCCATTGGTAAAGTGAAACTGGATGTCATCATGATCTGCTTGCGCATACAGATATTCCGCACGCAGTCGTATTATGGCATCTGCACATTGTTGTAGATTTCGTTTTCCTGTATCTATGTCCAATACAGCAAGATGGTATCCTTGTGTGTATTTTGGTGTGCCATCGTGAAGATATACTTTAGTGCCATGTGGTTTGAGCGGAAAATTTTGCAGGTAGTATCCAAAGCTATTTTTATTTGGTGAAATTCTTTGAAAACCTTCGGGCAACAAAACCCTATCTCTAATGACCTTACCAGCAGAATTGATATACTTCGTTTGTGGTTCAGGAACGGAGGCGGTAGAAAAAGGATTATGTACAATTTGAGTTGGAGATACTGGCCTGGATTTGTCGCATGCGCAGAGAAGAAAAGTCAATAAAGCAAGAGATAAAAGAGAGTAACTGCTAGGCATATCACAAGAAACGTAATACTCCTACACTATATTGTTTTTTGATCTCTTCCGTAAGTTTCTCCCACTATCTTCCAACAGGTAATGAATAATGCCGCAATAACTGGTCCTAGTACAAAACCACTCAACCCAAACCAGGAGATACCCCCAAGGGTAGAAATCAATATGATGTAGTCAGGTAATTTGGTGTCATTCCCTACTAAACGAGGTCTAAGAAAATTGTCTAACAATCCAATTAATAAAGAGCCAACAAGGATGATAATAACTCCCTGCATATACTGACCTTGATAGCAATAGATCGCTGCTATCGGGCCCCAAACAATAATCCCCCCTACAGGTAATAAACTCGCTAAGATCATCAATGTGCCCCAAACTAAGGCGCCCTTGACACCAATTAGAGAAAATAAAATGCCACCCAGTACACCTTGCAGTATAGCAATAAGTAAACTTCCTTTTACGGTAGCTTTAGTCACATTTGTAAATCGGTTGAATAGCCGATATTCAATTGAGTTTAACAGTGGGAAGTTTTTTATAATAGATTTTTTGATATCATTACCATCTCTCAAAAAGAAATATAACACGTAAAGCATAATGGCTATTTGGAATAATGTATTGAATATATTTGAAGTATATCCCAATACTTTGGAGCCCAAAAGACCAGAAGAATCTAAAGCAAAATCACTAACTATAGATTCTATATTGGCATAGGTGAATCCAATTTTTCTCAGATACGGACTTGCCCAATGCTCTAGATCACCAAAGATTTCTCGAAGTGAAATTTTTGATTTGTTTAAATCTTCTATTAAGTGAATCGTTTCATTAGTGACCGCCACTGAGAGCAGGGCTAAAGGTAGAATTACTACAACTAGGATCCCAGATAAGGTAAGAGCCGCTGCAAGGTTTGGTTTTTTTCTCATCCTGTTGAAAATCTTGGAGTGAGAATTCGAGAATAGAATACTCAACACGACAGCCCAGAAAATACCCAAGCTAAACTCCTTAATAAGTCCTAAAAATATAAAACTGACGAAGAAGACTAATAGTAAAAATAAGCGTTGAGAGATATTCTCTTTTTTCAAATGGAGGATGATTTTGATATTTCTTAAATCTAAATATACTTTTTAATTATTGAAACCAGCAAATAATATTGAAAATTAGACGAATAGCTGGGAGTAGGAGATGAATAGCTAGGCTAATTGATTAGCTGATTTGCTAAGAAAGTATACTTAGAAAAGAAAAAGAAGTCCTAATATACCACAAACGCCTTAGCAAGTCTGATATCTTCTCCATCTTGAAAACTGACCCAATATACACCTGGAATAAAACGTTCAGTATTGATGTTGATTCGTTCTTGATGGAATGTGGTTGGAACACTTATTATATTTTCTCCAATACTGTTGTAAATTTGGAGATGCCCAAATGCATTAATTTGGAATAGCTCGATACTAATTTCTTGATTACTTTCTACAGGGTTAGGGTATATTATTAACTCCTTTTGAGTAGTGTTTTTAAATTGGAGATTTGAGTTGAAGTGTCCAACGCAATGACAATATTCATTGAAGCGGTCATTGACAGTATATGGATTTTTATCTTCACATCTTTCTCCAATCATGTCCCCTGTACAGTCCTCATCCGCCTGGGTGTAGCATGGGATTCCTTTTAATTTATCTGTAATCACTTTCATAAACTCTGTGGGTCTAAATTCGTTAGCCCGTGGTTGATCTCTCCAGTGGGGTTCTGTCATATTCATATTCCTACCATCTCCATTCCATGCCCAGCCAAAGAGTGGCCATTCATTGGCAAAACAATTGTCTATGATAGTACACCAATCTGCACCTCCAGTAGCCGTATCGCAGAATTCTCCAACCATACAATCGGCACCAGTAGCGTCTAGATAGGCAAGGTCCTCATGCGCTAACCATCTTTTTTGTTCTACATTGAATGCACTCGTATAGATATGGATAGAGTAAGTGATATTCTGATCATCAAATAGGGGATAGGCATCAGCAGCTATTTTCGTAGCTTGCCCCCAACCAGGTACATCGACAATTATTTTACCAGAATAAAATGGTCTGATAATATCTATGGCCTCATTGTAAGCAGCAGCATACTCCGCAGGACTGATAGTGTGACTGCCCCATTCGTTCATTAAGTTGATGATGATAGGTCCAGAGCTAGATAAATTATTATAATTATCTTCCCACCAATGAGCCGCGTTGAGAAGCTCTTGTGTGTCATTGCTTCCCAGTTTTGTCGCGTCATGATAAGTCGCAATTACTTGATAGCCATTTTCGTGTGCTTCTCGTATCCAAGATATAGCCTGATGGGCGAGCGCAGGTTCTATCTCGATTCGCACTGCTTCTATTTCAGGATACTCTTTCATGAGTTCCCAGCCAATATTAACTCGACCTCCATTATAATAGGAGGCTTGGATATTTACACCATTTTTAATTTGGGAGGTTTGACTAAAAGCTGGACTAGCCATAAAAAGCAAACCACACAGAAAAATCTGTGCTAGGAATGTGAAAGAAATATGTTGGCTCTTTTTAGGCAAGGACAAAGATTTAATTTGTAAGTAATCAAAACTCAAACTATTAGTTAAGAAGATAACCATTCTGAACGAATAAAAGTTGGTAGCTTATTTTTTTTATACGGATTTGAGTGCAAAAGGACACTTTTTTAGTGATTTAACAATACTTTAATAACAGCTATGTGCTTAGTGTAAAATGATATGATAAAAACAAACCAATGTGATAAGGATGGTAAGGAATCGTGCTCATCAAGCTGAAGCGTAGCGGAGGCGAAGAGGAGTGCGATGTGCGCTGGCTATCTTTTTCAGATAGACGGCGTACCGTAGCGATAGCGGAGTCCTGGACAGCCTGGGTCCTACGCGTAGGCCAGTAGGGGTGGGGAGAGGACATCACCCAAAGAAAAAAATAGAAATAAAATATAGCTTTACTCGATGATTCTGTTGACCATCTTCACTACATTTTCTGCTTGGGTATAGCCTTTGGCAACCACTGTATATTGACCATCCTTGAGCAATATCATTGTGGGGAAACTGCGCACGCCAATTTCTTGAGACTCCATAAAGTCTTGTTTGACCAGTGCTTTCATGTCTTCGGACTGAAAAGCCGTGTCAAAAGCTTCCTTGTCGATGCCGTATTTGTCTAGTAAGTAGTGGTAGTTTTTTGCCTTGTCGGTATGAATGTTTTTAGCATAAAACATCTCCTGCACATCCTTGAAGAATGCCAGTTCGGCGTCAGGCTGCAGATGACGCACCACTAATACGGCCCTGCTCGGCGGCTCCGTATCATAAATAAAATTTGGGTCATCCAAGATGGTATAATCGAATGGCTGATTACTAGCTTGATTGACGTGCTCCCAATGTTCTTTGAGGAAATCCTTCATGCCATCGATGTGCTCCGTGTTGTAAGGGCGCAAACCGCCCATGATAATTTTTAAATCTACTTTATCTTCTAATTGCTTGGTTGCTTTGCTCAATTCTGGACTGAAGCCATAGCACCATGAGCACATGGGATCACCGATATAAATGAGGGTTGGTTTAGTTTGAGCCATACAAATGTTTTGTAATAAAAGTAAAATAGAAATAAGTCTGATCATCATAATAGATTAAACGAGGCCTAATGGAAAAAAGACTGTCCACGGTTATAGACAGTCTCTCTTTATGAAAAGTTTTGAAAAAGGACTTTTATTTTTTCCTTGCTTCAGTATTTTTAAAATTACTTGTCAGCATCTACAAAAGCAAAGGATAAATGAGATTGTAAATGGCAATATTCAAGTACCTACTTCACGGTGATTTATAATGACTCAGGGCTTGCTGAAAAGATTATTTTATAAACGAAGTGCTCAAGAAAAAATCAGCATTCTCTATAAAAACACGGTACTTGCCTCCAGGCAGATTTTGTGTGTTATAGTATAGTGTCGGAGAGCTACCCGGAGCAGCATGGGCTGAGCCGTTGTACACTTCTCTACCTGCACTATCCACAATCTTGTAATATATATTTGGCTCTTTGATATTATTTGAAAAAACAAGACCAATGTATCCATCTACTGGATCTAAAAAAGATTGTGAAATCAAAGAGGCGATTTTTGCGTTTTGATCCGCCGATTCAAAATTTGTAGCGGGCGCAGGTGACTTTGGAGTCAGTATATCATGGTGTGCGTATGCCATAGATGTGCTTGTATTTTGTGCAGAAACTGTAATCACAAAAAAACAAATAGTCAAAATGCATAGCATTGTACGTAATTG
>CAKZVJ010000129.1 GCA_937923345.1 uncultured Saprospiraceae bacterium | reverse complement strand
ATTGAAGCAAAGACAAAGGCCAGACCAACAGCTATCGACTCTGCATTTTTAAAGGCTGAAACCATATGGCAAGAAATTGTACTCAAAGATGTCATCCATGAAATTGGAATCCGCTCGAATAAAAATTTGAAAATAAAACTTGAAGTGGATAGGCAGCCTCCATTACATTTTGCAACGGAAGAAAAATTACTGCTTCGTCCTTTTTCGTGTTATATTAATTGCTTTACTCCCCAAAATTTATTTGCAGGGAAAATGCACGCTCTCCTTTTTAGAAAATGGAAAAACAGAGTCAAAGGACGTGACTGGTATGACCTAGAATGGTATGTCAAAAAGGGTATCCCTCTAGATGTAAATCACTTCTTAACAAGGGCAAAAGATACCACCGATTGGCAAGAGGATAGTATTTCTCCCGAACAGATTCTTGAGCTATTGTCCGATAAAATTAAGTCCGTTTCCTTTAGCCTGATCAAAGATGATGTTATACGCTTTATCAAGAATGATGAGGCGCTGCAAATTTGGAGTGCACAGTATTTTAAGGATTTGATTGAGAAAATAAAATTTAAGTAATCAGACATTTAGAAACTAACCCCCTCACCTCCCAACCACCAACTTCTCAAAATACTGTCCATTGATAATAACATAGTACATACCACTAACCCAGGCGCTTGTATCTAAAGATGTAGCTCTTCCTTCTAGTGCTTCAGCATATACCTGCTGCCCTTGTAGGGTATAAACAGCAATGTGCTCAATAGGCAAACTAGAAGACTCGATATGCAGCACATCCACGACAGGGTTAGGATAGATATCAAAATCTGTATTTGGAGTGGGTGTATTTTGTAGGGAAGTAAGTTGACCACAGTCGTATTCAAAGTCTGTAAAATCCCCCCCATTTACTGCCCCTGGATGTACAAACTGTATTCCTCCTATAGCGTCATTACTAAAACATCTAAGAAATCCCCCTTCGCCCCCATCGGCAGCTAGGTCTAAATAATCAAAGGGGTCGATATAAAATATGCGCGATCCAATACCACTACATATCGTATCCAAAATAATTTCAGTGCTAGATTGAACTTCTTGGCAAAATGTAGATACCCCATTGAAGTCATAATGAAAGGTATCCAAAACTGTCCTCGTCAATCTTTCTCCTGTGAATGTGCCATCAAATCGTCTCTCTCTTATTGTCCAAGAGGAACCAATATCTGCATTAAAATTGTAAAGTGTATCAAAGTGAGTAGGGACATAGGAGTATTCTACCACTTGATTCCTATCTCGGATATATATTGGCTCCGAACGTCGCGATGTAATCACCCCAGAACTTGTCTCCCAGTTATAGGTTCTAAAGAATAATTTTATAGTGTCTCCCATGATTATTGTATCTCTATCATACTCCACTAAAGTAACACCAAAGGCGTGTCCACCCTTATAATCATACACCCACTGTGCATTGAGATTTCCAAAGTCTTGGGCTCTGCAGAAGGTGGTAAAAAATAAAAATAGGAAAGTAAGTTTATGCATTGGTTAACTCATAATAATAACCCCTAAAATATCCCCACCATCTCAGCAGGTTTAATCTTATTATCCTTAGTAGGATAGGCGCCTGGTACTTCTTGCTTGATTTTGTACAATAAGCCCATTGCTTCTAATTTGGTTGGGAAAGCGCCTACTTTGATTTTGTAGTATGGAGGGGTATGCTGCGAAATAATTGGAATATTGGGAAACTTCTGTGTAAAGGAAGTTTTCATCTCCTCTATCTTTCTTCTATCAGTAGAAGAAACAATTTGAATTCTCCAACCATCAACGTATTCAGACATGCGATTGTCTGCTGTGTATCTATCCATGAGGATTTGTACATCTGAAGATTCGGTCACTGTAATGTTTTGAGCGAAAGCACTGCAAGTCAGTACTAGAAAAGTAACTAATGAAAATATCCTCTTCATCTTGAGTATGCTTTAAACGTATTCCCTAATTGCTATATCAGCTCAAGCGCCTTTGAAGTACCGATTCTGTTGGCACCCGCTTTTACTAATTGGATAGCCTTGTCGGTAGAGTCAATCCCACCGCTTGCCTTAATTTTTATCTGTGGACTGAGCAACTCTCGTAGTTGCGACACGGTCTCTTTGGATGCTCCCCCATTAAATCCTGTAGAGGTCTTGACAAAATCAACTTCTTCTTGATTCACTAAATCACACAACTTCTCGAGATCATCCTTCTCCAATAAAGCAGTCTCAAAGATAAGTTTGAGCAATTTGCCCTTCAAGTGCGTAGCACGCGTAAAGCTCTGTACTTCATTCCGCACATAGCTCCAGTTTTTGTCCTTGACGGCAGCTATATTCACCACTGCATCAATCTCATCTGCCCCATCAGAAATCGCTCGCTTGATGGCTTCTACCTTCGCAAAGGAAGAATCAAAACCCAATGGAAATCCAACCACGGTGCAAATTTTTACAGCACTATCCGCTAGTTGACTTTTACAGTGCGCCACAAAATAGGGCGGCACACATACAGTCGCAAATCCATACTCCTTAGCTTCATCACAAAGCTTAGTCATCTCCTCTTTAGTAGTATCTGGTTTCAATAATGTATGGTCGATGATATTCGCAATCGAACCAGCTTTGTTTTCCAAGTCCATATGAAGTGGAAAGATAGAACAAAATACCTAACCATACACAAGGACCGCCCATATTTTACGTGAACGACATTTAAAAGGGGGCGAATAACACTTGCGAAAACGTGACGCTAATAGCCTGATTATGAAGAAATAAAGTATAGGCAAGCGATCAATTCATGGGCCGTTTTTAATTCGCACAGCCCCCAAACTATAAAGCCTTTGACGCATTTGCGACAAAGGCTTTATTTGTAAGATTTATAGTGCAAATCGTGTTGCTTACACACTATTTACCATGGCAGTGCTTGTACTTTTTACCACTTCCACAAGGGCAAGGCTCATTTCTACCGACCTTCTTTTCAGTACGCTTAAAAGTTTCTGGCTTTTTACGAGCTTGATTAGCGCCCACGGCTGCCGCCCTGGCACGCATATCCTCTTCACGCGTCTGCTGACCAGATCTGCCTGTCTGCATCTTACTCAGGTCGGTTTTTCTTTCCTTAGCTTGCTCTAGAGACTTTTCTTCATTCTTGAATACCACGTCCCCCCCGATCAGGTATGAAGTGGCTTTCTCATTGATGCCATTCATCAAACCTTCAAAGTAGTTATAGGCCTCCATCTTATAGATGACCAAAGGATCCTTCTGCTCAAAAGATGCTGCTTGCACAGAATCCTTCAATTCATCCATAGAACGCAAGTGCTCTTTCCACTCATCATCGATAATCGCCAAAGTAATGGCTTTTTCGATATCACGCATGATGGTATTGCCTTTAGATTCGATGGCGTCTTCAAGATTAGCAGATATCGGCAATGGCTTTCTACGTCCATCTGTAAATGGTATCGAAATACGCTTATACTTATGCCCTTCATGCTTATGCACTTGTTCTATGATAGGCAACAATATTTCAGATATCTTCTGCCCTTTACGGTTGTACTTCTCCGCAACTTGCTCTTGGTATCTATCTAGAACATCATCTACTGATAGAGTTCTGAAGTCCGCTTCTTCGATATTAGGATCTACACCGATGAGCTTCATACTTTGAGTACGGAATGCATCATAGTCATCCATGTCTTTATAGGTCATGACAATAGTCTCTGTCATTCCACTAAACATGTTGTTGATATCCACTGCCAGTCTTTCTCCAGCCAATGCGTTATTACGCTTCTTGTAGATAGCCTCCCGCTGGATATTCATCACATCATCATAGTCTAATAGACGCTTACGAATACCGAAGTTGTTTTCTTCTACTTTCTTTTGAGCTCTTTCGATAGACTTAGACACCATACTGTGCTGAAGTACCTCTCCCTCTTGGTGGCCCATCTTATCCATCACCTTCGCCAATCTTTCAGATTGGAACAATCGCATCAACTTATCTTCAAGTGAGATATAAAACTGAGAAGAACCAGCATCTCCTTGTCTACCCGCTCTACCTCTCAACTGTCTATCTACACGACGCGAATCGTGACGCTCCGTACCGATGATCGCTAGACCACCCGCCGCGATAACCTCTGCACTCAACTTGATATCCGTACCTCTACCGGCCATATTGGTCGCGATAGTCACCTGGCCAGGCTTACCCGCCTCTGCTACGATATCCGCCTCGCGCTGATGCTGCTTCGCATTCAGTACATTATGCTTGATGTCCTGCATCTGGAGCAGACGAGATAGCTTTTCAGAAATATCTACTGAAGTGGTACCGACCAGTACGGGTCTACCACTGTTACTCAACTTTACGACATCTTGGATCACGGCATTAAATTTCTCCCGCTCCGTCTTGTAGACTAGATCCTCTCTATCGTCTCTGATGATAGGCTTGTTAGTAGGTATCACTACTACATCCAATTTGTATATCTCCCAGAATTCGCCCGCTTCCGTTTCCGCAGTACCCGTCATCCCGGCGAGCTTGTGAAACATTCTGAAGTAGTTCTGCAAGGTAATCGTTGCATAGGTCTGCGTGAGGTTACCCACCTTTACATTTTCCTTAGCTTCTAGAGCTTGGTGTAGACCGTCTGAGTATCTACGACCTTCCATCATACGCCCTGTCTGCTCATCTACGATTTTCACCTGATCGTCCATTACTACATACTCCGTCTCTCTTTCAAAGAGCGTGTAGGCCTTGAGCAGTTGGCTCATAGAGTGCAGACGCTTACTCTTGACAGTATAGTCGAGGAGCAATTTATCCTTAGCTTCCGTCTTTAGTTCTTCTGTCGCAAACTCTGCCTCTTCCAGTTGCTGCAGCTCTAGTGCGATATCTGGCATCACAAAGAAGTTTGGATCTGTCCCCTTTTGAGACAAGAACTCCGTTCCTCTTTCCGATAGCTCTACATTTCTATTTTTCTCATCGATGGTAAACAACAAGGGCTCATCCGCGATATGCATGTGCTTATTCTGCTCCTGCATATAGTGGTTCTCCGCCTTTTGCATCTCCACTTTTACTCCCTCTTCACTCAAGAACTTGATCAGCGGTCGGCTCTTAGGCAAGGCTCTGTACGCACGTAATAGCGCTAGACCAGCCTCTCCTTCTTCCACACCCGTGATGCCATCTTTGAATAGCTTCTTCGCTTCTGCCAAGTACTTGGTAGCCAATTTACGCTGTGCATCTATCAGGCGCTCTACCTCTGGCTTGAGGGCCATATATTCTTGCTCATCATCTCCTTTCGGTACCGGTCCGGATATGATCAATGGCGTACGCGCATCATCAATCAATACAGAATCCACCTCATCAATCATTGCATAGTGATGCTTCTGCTGCACCTTCTCATTGAGATTGATAACCATGTTATCACGTAGGTAATCAAAACCAAATTCATTATTCGTACCGTAGGTTACATCTTTCTTATACGCTTCTTTTCTTCCTTCAGAGTGCGGCTTGTATTTATCGATACAGTCTACTGTCAAGAACAAAAACTCTAACAGCGGCCCGATCCACTCGCTATCTCTTCTAGCGAGGTAGTCGTTCACGGTGATGATATGCACCCCTTCACCCGTTAGTCCATTTAGGTAGGCAGGCAGTGTCGCTACTAGGGTCTTACCTTCCCCCGTCTGCATCTCCGCGATCTTACCATCATGCAGTACCATACCACCGATCAGCTGCACGTCGTAGTGGATCATATTCCAGGTGATTTCTGCACCTGCAGCGTCCCAGCTATTTTTCCAGGTCGCACGATCCCCGTCGATCATTACGTAGTTGCTACTAGCCGCGATGTCTCTATCGTGGTCTGTAGCCGTTACTGTGATGGTACTATTCTCTGTGAACCTTCTTGCCGTTTCTTTCACCACCGCAAAAGCCTCTGGGAGGATTTCTTTGAGCACCGTCTCTAGATGTTCGTCTCTATTCTTTTTGAGCTCATCTATATTTTGGTAGATATCCTCTTTGACTTGGATATCTCTTTCCGCCGCCGCCTCTTCGCGTAGCTTCACGATATCGGCATCGATTTCAGAAAGATACTCCTTGATCCGCGCTCGGAACTGTGTCGTCTTATTTCTTAATTCATCATCACTGAGGCCACCTAGCTTTCCGTACTCGACCAGCGTCTGATCCACCATCGGTTGATAGATCGCTATATCTTTATCATACTTGGTTCCGAACAGTTTCTTTACGGACTTAGAGAGAAATTTTAACATATTATCTTTTTATCCTGGCCAGCAGGGTTAATGGTCTACTTTGGTGCACAAAAATACACTTTCTTTTATGTATTGACATCACATACTATTCCAACGCCAATATTATACAATTGTATGCCATTATGGCTGAAAAACTGCACACTTATATGTCATATCTCGTGATGCCCTAGGCTGGCATGCGACAATAGTGGTGATTGGGTATCGATGAGGAGGATTTGGGGCCATGCTGCCTTTTGCCTTGCTTCTGCCCTGCGCGCTAGGCCTACCCACGCCCACCCGCAGCCAGCACCGGGTCATTCGCAGCTTGGTCCTGCGGACTGGTCAGCAGAGCTGCCCACTGCTACTACCCCTTGTCCGGGGGGATTGTATTGGGCACATTATATTTTCCCCATACCATGACATATGGCATATTGTACAGAAAAGGCATTACTATGAAGGTGGATAGTTCACCATTATTCAGAATATAAAAACACCCCATTCTGTTCTATTCAGAATGAGGTAGAGTGTAGACGCTTGTTAGCTTTTTGGAACTTGTTGTATACTCAAAAGAGAATGGCTTCTAGAAAGTTGCGACATAACTTAGGTATGGTAATGCAGGAATATATTCAACTATCTCTGGTATAACCATAATACCTATGTCAAAGGAGTTTTTCTCACCCATTATCCTAATTCCTTGGATGCCAAATATACCAAGACCTGAAGATACCTCCGAAGGAGAAGTAGGGACAAAATAATTTTCAGTGACCAAAGAAATCCTATTATTGACCCTATGCATCCCTGAAGCCACTAGAGTAGGTCTACTGGAGTTAAATCCATATCCCAGTCCAATACTAAAATTAGAATCAGCGCTGCCATATGTAAATACCCCATATCCTAATCCCCCTGCACCATTACTCCCTATACCTCCAATCAATAGCCCGCCTCCTATGCTAATCTTTTCAGAAATTGGAAATCCTACTTTTGGGGTCAAAAACCACAAAGGTTCTTGAACAATAACTGTTGAAATAAATTCAAATCCACCACCAATAGAAATGTTATCCGTTATTCCCACATTCACTGCATTAAATAAAACATTAATATTTTGATAGTATCCCTCTCCTTTCTTTAAGGTTTTCGCCGAGGTACCAAAAAAGTACCTTGTATCATTCGGGTTTCTAAAGGAGTATTTTCCTTCATAAGGTTCCACATCCTTTATATATTTCATTTTGCTTGCGTCTAATTTGATCTCTCCATTCTTTGTGAGGAGTACTATATTTTGTTCGTCTTGTCGTACAAGTTGACCTTGAAATTTTTCTCCGTCATTCATTTTTACTTCTACAGTCTGCACCACGCGGTTTTCAGTTTCCGTCTGACCAAATGAAGTCGTACAACTAAAGGCTAACAATAAGACAAATAACCAGTAATTCAATTTGAAATTTTTCATGATAATTCTTTTTTGTTTATACAATAATACTGGCTAAAACGACACAATTCTAGAATATCAGGAACTCATAATGAGAACATCAATAATAGTTTTCTCATTATTTGAGAATATAGTATAGATACTATATCTTGGGTATGCAAGAACAATAACCAACAACAACTACTATGAAAAGATACAAAGCGGGTCAATTCGCCACGAGCTACCAAACTCGGATGATGAACAAGATTGCTGCCATGGCAGGCAGTAAAGAAAATCTACTGACTTGGCTGCAAGAGAATCTAGGCTTAGGTAGAGCGAGCGCTTACAGAAGATTGAACGGGGAGATACTTTTCAATTTGGAAGAGATAGTCATGATTATCCAAGGGTTCAAGATTCCTGTAACAGAATTATTTGAATCCCATGAAAGCATTCAGTATTTCTATCTGCAAAAAGAAACGCCCAATGCGTATGAAGATTGGTTTATTAGTTTAGACAAAGATTTCGCTGGGCTTGTGGACCAGGCCAATCCTCTTCTACAATACACCTCTACAGAGACGCCTATTTTTTACTACTTTCATTTTGATGAGATCGCTCATTTCAAATTCTATATTTGGGCAAAAACGATATGGGGTATAGAAAGTCTAAATGGTAAACCTTTCAAAGTAGATGATCCCATGTGGAACGATTCTGTTAGAGCACAAAAAGAAATATTCCTCAACCGATATACCAAAATTCCTTCTATAGAATATTGGACCCCCAACTGCCTGAGCAACAACCTCAATCAGATACAATACTTTCTAGAGTCTTATCTATTCGAAGATCGCAGTGTCGCACTACTGCTTTGTGAACAATTGCGTGCTATGCTGAAGATGATAGAAGATCAAACCAGGACGGGTTACAAGAAACCTTATGGCGATGTAAAAAGGCCTGCTACCTTTGAGTTGTACTATAACGAAATTCTGCACACCAACAACACTTTGCTATTTACCTCTGATACTAGTCAATCCCTTTTTACCACCTTTGGAAATCCCAATACCTTAAAAACGCAGCAGAGATCTACTTGCACATACGCTGGAGAGTGGTTTAAGAAACTTAGAACTTCCTCTTTAAAAATTAGTCCAGAATCTGAAAGAAATCGTTTACGCTTATTCAAAATGTTAGAGGACAAAATCACGAAGGCCGAAAAGCTATTTAGCGGAATGATATAAATCTTGATGTATCAGGCGCATCCAAAAGTAAAAGAGAAAGCCTCAGAGAACCTGTTCCGATTTTCTCGGAAGGCGACATGTTAATAGCCTGGGGTGTTAGCCCCAGGTATATATCATGACAAGGCCCAATTTGGCGTGATTTTTTTATAAAAATCATGACAAATTGAGTTCAAGTACCACCCCGTTTTTCAAGCAATATTATCAATAACGGTGTAATGATTTAATAGATGTTTATACATGGAAAATTATATTTCAACGAATTATATTATTTCTGAACTTCCCTATATTATGCATCAAAAAAACTCACTCCGAATAATTCAGAGTGAGCAAGGTTTAGATGCTAATTCATTTTATAGGGTTATTCAAAATGTGGTTTTTATTCTAACGTAAAAGACAATAAAGTACTACTAGACTTAGGAATCGTGATTAACTCTTTTTCCGGAGTGACGAACAGACCCAAACCAAACCTAAGTTCTTCATGATACCTCCCTAGTTCTCCAGTGCTGACATCTATATCCATCAAGTATCCAACATCCGATACATAGTATATTTTATCTTCCACTATATTGAAGGTAGATCTGCTTATCCCCTGCTCATCCTTAAAGCCATCAGCCGTAGCATAGGATCTCCACACAAGCGAGGCATCTTGACTTAAATCATAAGCTCGAGCTACTTCTTTCTTGCTAGTATCATTGCTATAAGTCACCAAAACATGTTTCAAATTAAACAGATAGAGTATGTCTTCATCAATGAAAAACGTTGACCCTTGGCTTAATGAACTCGCATATTCATTTACATTTTTTTCCCATAGCTGAGCTCCTGTTGCCTGATCTATTCCCATCAAATAATCACGTCCTCTTAGTATCAATTGATTGTTATACTGAGACAGTTGTCCCAAAAAACCTTTCCCACTACTTTCCTCTGTTGCCCATACTACTTCATCAGTGTTCACATTATAGGCCTCAAGCATTTCTACTCTTGTAGCTGATGAATATATGCTCCCAACGGAAGTCATCGCAACAATAATTTTATGCTTATCCTCATTGGTGTATATTACCTTTTCTCCAATGCTAGTGTACTCTGACCCATCCGCAGTAGCATCTTTTCTATTGAAATAAATCCACTCGCCAGAGCGCAGATTATCTAATGGACAATAAGCGAAGGAAGAGTATTGATAATCACAATCATTTAGTGAGACATACATCACTCCATCCTCGATCAATATATCATCATGCAAATTTTCATGTCCAGGCCATTTATATTCAAAAATCAAGTCTCCTGTGTTTAGGTCTACTCCAAATATTTTGTCGTTTGCAGTAAGATATATAGCACCTTCATACATAACCGCTTCTTCAAATCTGGCGATATAGCCTAAATCTGTTGTCCAATTTGTCATACCGGTAAGCATATTGATAGACTTTAGATCTCTATCATAGTAAATGATATCTTCATTATGTCTCATCGGTTTTTTAAAGTAGAGATGATTACTCTTCTCCCAGTTTAGTTGGAGCGCCGCCTTTTCCGCAGCTATGACGTCGTACTCATTTACAAAGGTGTTTACATAATCATCATTTGTTGGGTCTGCAATATCAGTGTCTCCTGACAAGCCAAAGTATTCTGGCTCACAACTAAAAGTGAGCAAACTAAATACTACGGTAACTACTAAAATTAAATTTTTCATGGTTTCTCTTTTTAAATTGTCTGCTGCAATATTAAGGGCATCTTTCGCATGTGCCAAGAAAAACCGTCCCTCATATTGAGAAAGGCAATAATATTATTCTCATTTTTTGAGAAAATCGTGAAATATTGGAAAGAGAGGAACCTCTTTGGGATAGTGAATAATATTTGTGGAGCCTAGGGGAGTCGAACCCCTGACCTTTTGACTGCCAGTCAAACGCTCTAGCCAACTGAGCTAAGGCCCCTTTTTGAGTTTAAATTCTCATATTAAACAAATCAAATTTAGTGATAAATCTTGAATCACCTTGCCTTAGCGATTTGCCTGTCCCGATCGCAGTCTAACGGAGCTTCGGGAAGCTAAGGCCCCAATTTTATCTAGAAATAAACGTCAAAGTATTATAACAAAACAAATATACTAACAATACTAACATCCAAAAGGATAGGTATTTCATTTCACAAATTAACGGTTAAGAATCCAATTCTAATTAGCATCTTTTCTTCTGCGAGAAGGATGGGAAGGGCGCCGATATTTTCTCGGCGGTGCGTAGCACGGGAGCGAACGCGTACTTCCCGAAACCATCGGGACAAGCTCTGGACAGCCTGACTTGTGGATACTATGGACTCGAATTTCATCGAGTCCATAGTATCCACAAGGGTCGCCCAAAAAAAATTAAAACTGTTGATAAATATCTTGTAACTGAGAATTCGTTTCGTTCTTTTTGATCTGGCTGATGATGTCTCTAATCTCATCGGCGAATTGCTGAACGCGAGATTTTTCATTGACATCTGTCAACTGATCTACTCTGCTTTGGTATTCTCTGCCTAGGTCAGAAAGATTTTTAGTAGCTGCAAGTTTTCTCCAAAGCGATTGGCCTGGATCCGTTGCTACTTCATGCAGCTTATTCATTGCAGTAGCGCGTTCTTGATCGCCCTTATTGATAGACAACATCAAGTAGTTTCCTAGGAAGTCCATAGCATCAAAACCATCTACCTTATTGATATTATCCTCAAAGAAATCTAAGTGATCCATGTTGCGATTGCTCGCATAAATATTTCCGATAGAATTGATGATGTCGCCGTTATCGATATTTTTCATTTTGCTCACTAGCTCCATCGCTTGGTCTTTATCTAGCAATACCATTTCCTCTAGCGCCGTCGCGATCACCGGATAGGCCTGATCATTCTCCAAGGCAGTCTTCAGGATAGGCACGTATGCCTTATCCCCTGTCGCTGCCAAGGATTGAATAGCCGCTACACGTACCTGCGAGTGTGCATCTTGCGTAGCCATTTTTTTGAGTTGTTCTACCACAGTAGCATCGCTAAGGTCTGCTTCCTGTGCAGCCAATCCACGAATGACAAAAAAGTCATCCTGGAGCGCTTCGCTAAACACATCTGCAGAACCACGCACTCGGCTCTCCTTCAGGGCTTCCACCGATTCATATCTATCTAAAAAATTCTTTCCGTTTTGATACTGGAAAACAAATTCTTCCTCCGTCTTTTTATCAGTCGTCTGCATCAGCAAAATGTGATCTGGATCTACGCTTACCAACATTGGCTTTTCTGAAACGTCAAAAGTAAACTCTTGGTAACGCTTCGTCATTCGCACGGTCTCTCTTCTTGCAGATTGATTGCCTACGTATATATCAATATCTATCGGCATCTCAAATATGGCTGGTGCACGATCTGTGTTTTGCGTCTGCTCCAACTTGACGGTCATAGTGCCAGCTGTCGCATTATACTCTTTCTCCACCGTCAACAATGGATGCCCCGCAGAAAAGAACCACTGATTGAAAAACCAATTCAGATCCTCGCCAGTCACTTCTTCAAAAGCCAATCGCAAATCATGCGCCTCTACAGAGTTGAATTTGTTTTCTGTCAAGTGCAAATTCAAGGCCGCCCAAAATGCTTCGTCGCCAACATATTTTCGTAGCATGTGTATGATACAACCACCCTTATTATAAGAATGGGCATCAAACATGTCTTCCTTGTCTTGATAGCCAAAATAAATCAATGGGTGGATGCTGCCCGCCGCTTGTCCAAAATATCCGTTAGACTCTTCGTACCAGTGGTACTGCGCGGCGTCCTTACCATACTTATGCTCCATCCACAAATACTCAGAGTAGTTGGCAAAACCCTCGTTCATCGTCAAGTTGGCCCAAGACTCGCAAGTCACCAAATCGCCAAACCAATGGTGAAACATCTCGTGCGCTACGATCTTATCATTGTGATCATCGATCAGTTCACGATCCGTCTTCTGCACAAATTCACCGAAGATGACCCCTGTGGTATTTTCCATAGCACCTGACACGAAGTCCCGCACAATCACTTGGCTATATTTTGGCCATGGATATTGCACCCCTAATTTGTCAGAAAAGAAATCCAACATTTCTAAAGTGTGCGCAAATATTTTTCTTGCGTGCGGCTCGTATTCTTTTTCCACATAGTATTCTACTGGGATGCCTCTCCAAGTATCTTTCACTACCGCAAACTCTCCTACCGTGATCATAAATAAATACGGCGCATGAGGTAGATCCATCTTGTAACTATCCGTGCGTGTACCGTCTGCATTCTTTGTTGAGGAGGTCATCAGTCCATTGGACAAAGTATTGAACTTGTCCTCTACCGTGAGTATCATCTCTTGTGTACAGCGCTCATTGGGTTTGTCTATCGTAGGAAACCAGCGGCTATTCCATTCCGTCTCACCCTGTGTCCAAATCTGCATTGGCTTCTCCGTATCAGAACCATCGTGGTTGATAAAGAACAACCCTTGGTCAGACATGATGGCTGCAGATCCACCGTCTCCACCTGACTCCGCTGGCTTAGCAACATAGTCAATGGTCAGGGTATACTTTTGTCCTTTGGCATATTCTTTTCCTAGATCGATGATCAGTTTGTTTCCATCATAATCGTAGTCCAATTTCTGTGAGCCCATCATGATGCTATTGATATCAAATCCTTTTGCATCTAGCTCGACTTGGGCAGTCGGGTAAAAATACGGCTGCAATGTCAAGTCCGCTACTCCTATCACTCGCTGCATGTTCCAATCAAATTTCAAATCCAATTTGGTGTGCACCAAATCATTCGTTCGTCTAGCGGTGGGTGTATATCGTGGGAGTGCGAATTCTTCTTTGGTTTTGAGCGCGTCAGGTTTTGGCGCGGAGATAACCATGGTATCCAAGTCTGTGTACTCTATGGTTTCTGTAACCAATTTTTTGGAAGGGTTACACGCAAACAATATGGCTGAGATAATCCCTAAAAAGATAATATTTTTCATGTCTTGTACTTTGTGCATTTATATACGCAAATGTACAAAGATTTAGGAGAGCGCTTAGTATATGGTACATAGCAAGACGCTGATATTGCAGTAGCTTACAAATAATGAATTTTATTATGTTTTTTGTTTGGGTGTGCCCCCTTTGCCTGTACACCAGGCCACGCAAAAGGGGTCGGGCTATTCGAGGGTGCGCCGTTCGGCTCCCGTCCTAGCGGACTAGACAATGCCGATGGCTATCGGCAATGTCTACCTCTACTATCCCTCACACAAAAAAGAATGATCACTCCCCTACTATCAAATGATCCTCTAATCCTAGTTCTAAATCCTCGCCCTTCAGTTGCAAATAAAAATGAGAAAAACTCACATACATATAGGGCGTTAGCCAAAAGAAGCCTATAAACAAGGTGAAAATACATAAGAAAGCCCATGGAATAAAACTTAGACCTAACATAAATAACTGGCCTTTGTACCCCTTCATCATTTCCCAACTTTGCTGCATTGCATCAGTAGCTTTGATTCCTGGATTATCAGCCATAATAAAATAGGTTTGGCTAAGACCTAAGGAAAGGATCACACCAGGGACTATAAATAAAAGGTATCCTACAATAATAATAATCATCATTAATACAGATGCGATGATCGCTTGTACGATTTGCTTAAATCCATCAAATATCTGCGGTAATTCTGCTTCCCCCTTTTTAGCAAAAGTCAAATGAAAAGCACAGAGTCCGATCGTCAAAGCTCCAGAGAATAACATGGCAAGAATTGGCAATTGCATTTTTGTTTGCTCCATTAGTTCGTCAGTTAGCTCATCAGACATATCAGAACCAAAATAATTCCCAAAAAATCCAGAAAGATCTATTTCCGTACCAGGAATAGGTATCACACTTATCACTTGTGAAAGTATCATATATGCCAAAGCTGTAATGACGGGCACTGTCCAATTGCCTTTTAATTGACTATAGGCTAACTCTCTAATGGAGGAATTGGATTGTACTTCACTATTGTACTGTGGATATTCCATAAAGATTATTTTTGTTTATTAATTACAGACCTAATATACAGATTCTTTTGATAGAAAAGAACTGACAAAATAATATGGAAGCTACTTCTTCGCGCAAGCTATCTTGATATATAAATTACTTTTCTATCGCACTACCAAGCGCTGAGTATGCCCATCTATAGTCACCATATAGACACCGGGATTAGGTAAAGATATGGATGTATTATGGCCTTCTATTTTTTGACTCAGGATAAGAGTTCCTGACAAGTCATGCACTTCTATAGTAGTTAGTTTGCTTGCATTTCTTTGGATTTCTACCGAACCTGAAGAAGGGTTAGGATATAGCGAAACACGCTTTATAAAGTTTTCTGCGACGCTGGTGGTCAAATTGTCGCAGACTATGTTGAGCGTAGTATTTTCTAAGAGTTCCACTTCTTCTTCTACCAAGATACCATCGCACATGTAGGATATCTCGTAGGTGCCCTTGTATGCATTGGTGGAGGCTAGGCCATTAGCGATTTGTAGATCTTCTTCTGTCCACCATTGGTTGAACAGTAAGTCAACGAAGGCATCCCCGGCAGGTGTCCTCGACCAATCTTGTCTAAACAAATTGGCCCCTGGATTTTTATACGTCGCTCCGTCCCAAAAACTCCAAAACAGAAAACCCTCCATACTCGGATGAGAATAAATCATGGTCATGAAGTCCCTTAAATAATCCGCTGCCAACTGCTCAGAAACAATATCTGGCATGTCAAACTCGGTGATCTTCGCAGGCAGTTGATATCTGACATAAAAATCATCTAGGGTCGCCTGTACATCTAAAATAGAATTGGGAAACCCTCCGATGTGCCCTTGAAAACCTATTGCTTCAAGGGGAGCTCCTGCGGCTATCAATTCATCAATGAACTCCACCAACCTAGAATAATTTTGTGCGGTAGGTCCATCATTCAGAGTAATGGTTACAAAATCGTTTAAGAATAGTTTTGTATTGGGATCCACTTCCTTTACTTTATCAAATATCTCTTTATAAATTTCTCTACCCGTAACATAACCAGGCGTCCCAGCCAATTTATTTTCAATATCTCTATTCGTTACAATTTCATTGAGGACATCCCACTCTACTATTTCGCCTTGCAGACCAGGGTAATTCAGTATCGATTCTATGTGTCCATTGATTCTCTCTTTGATATAGTTCACGTCATTGGAGGCCGCTACGTCGTCCGGCAAGACATCGTTGCCAGGCCAAACCAAAGTATGCCCTCTGATTTCTATGCCTCTTTCTTTGAGCCACTGGGCCGCTTGTACTACTTCTGATCGCTGACTAAGTGCATATTCGTTTTCCCAGCTGGGCCACTTAGTATCATTTTCGAAAACAATCATATTGAAGCGATTGCCTTGCCCATCCAAATCCTCTATTCGGTTATTATACATATCTATCTGACAAGAATTGTTGGCAAACTGGCAGGCGTTGACTGCAGAGCCAAATTTGAAATTGTGCTCCTTCATGCGTACCTCTACCAAACCATTCGGAATCGGATTGCCATTTTGATCTTTGGCGTCAATCGTCAAGGCTACTGTGCGCAATTCTTGGATGCGTTGAGCGGCTTCTGCTCGCCAGGGTGCATTGGCTTCATGACCGCCATATTGGTCATTGTTGATATCGATAGGCAATTGATCAAAGGTTGTATTGTCCCCAAAATTGATCGCGGTAAAGCCTCCAATCTGAATATTCTGGGCAGCCGTGCCATATTGAAATCCAAAATTCAATTCTCCAATTTCATAATCATCCTGAGATTCAAACTTGATAAAATATTGGGTCCACGCTGTGGGTATTGCTGACTCAAAGAAAAACTCTTTAGCAAAAGTGGTTTCATGCTCAATCACCACACTTACCCTACCAGGGCCCGCCAAGGTACGTGCATAAAAGGTACAGAAGACCACATCTCCCTCCGATATAGCAATTTGACTTTTATTGAATAGGCCTGCGTCCCAGGGATTGACGCCTCCATCGACCACCTCTACATCGATCGCAGACGAAAATGCTTGTCCCGCGATGGGAGTGGATTGTACTATAGATCCCCATCGGATATCAACCTCATTATTGTCTGCCTCATTATCGGAAAACATCCACTCGCCACCAGATGCACCATAATTACTATTTAAAAGATTCTGTAATTCAGTGTGATAGGCGTCTTGGGC
>CAKZVJ010000128.1 GCA_937923345.1 uncultured Saprospiraceae bacterium | reverse complement strand
GAGAGTGGAGAGTGGAGAGTGGAGAGTGGAGAGTGGAGAGTGGAGAGTGGAGAGTGGAGAGTGGAGAGTGGAGAGTGGAGAGTGGAGAGTGGAGAGTGGAGAGTGGAGAGTGGAGAGTTTGCAAAATAAAAATTACACATACAAACGTAGCACTAAAACTTGAAAATTGATCATAGATCATTAATTTTCGTACTGATTATTCATAAAATATTAGATCAGATGAGGAAGGCAAGACCCTTTGCAAAAATGGAAAAGAATGTAAGAAATTAAAATACTGGGTAGTTCGTATATTTCTATCGATGATAACTTTTGGGTCATAGTAATTCTCGTAAGTCAAGCCAATCGATTTGCACATCTTTTTTATTCTAGAGGGTATTAGGACATCCTCTGGTGTACTGTGTGGCATCTTATTTACGTATCTATAAAACAAAGGATACAACAATCTCGAACAAGTAGGCTCATAGATAAAAATAATAAGTCCATTCTTTTTCAGGAGGCGCTTCAATTCGATAAGTGTTTCTTCGATGAGGACAAAATGATGCGCAGCGGCATAACAAAAAATGAGATCAAAAGAATCGTCTGGCGCATCGATGGCATAACTTTTTGCTGCGAAGGTTTTTGCCATTTTTACTTTGAAATGTGCTTCCCAATACTTGACACTGTCTACCGCATATTCGCTAATGTCCGTAACCGTAAAGTTTGCCTCGGGCAAATATGTAGATTTGATAAAACAAGAGGCCCAGCCTTGACCAGCGCCTATCTCCAAGATCTCTTTCTTACCTTGGATATGCACCTGATGCTTCTGAAGTCGGTAAGCTAGATTTTCACATTCTTGCAATTTGTTATTGAGATTCTGTGGAGAAAAGTGATCAGACGATTCGAACTGACTCTTTTTCCAAAAGTCAATTTCAATTTGCTCCTTCTTATCTAAACTATATCTCAATGGTAAATTTTATATAATGGATACCGAGTTAGGCACACAATATCCATATGTATGAATAAAATTAGATTATTTGACTATCCTCTTATTGTACAGTAAGATTTTAATACTCAGTTTGCTACTGACTTCCCATTCTTTTCTTTATTATGTAATTCATTACATTGTTAACTAAAATTAATTTTCTGTAGATAATACGTCGAATTTGTCATTTCACAATAAAATCTTATCTAATAAAATATTCTTGATTGCTGTTCTTTCACGTTCTTTTTTCCCGTAAAAAAGAACCAAAAATCTCTCGACTGTAAACCTGCCTGACTGCGTCACGCAGGCAGGGATTCTTAACGCTTATGTAAGCTAAAAAGTCTAAAGGCTTAAAACTCGTTATAGATGCTTTTTCACTCCTAATTGTAAGTAATAACAGAATATTTATTCAACTGCATGGCCGTACGTTTGACTCAAACAGGTAAGCCTTCTGACGACTTTTCTTAACGCTTACAACACTAAATCTTTAAAGGTCGATATTTATTCTTGTTTAATAATTTTACCCTTATTTAAATTCAAAAAAGCAACCCAAATACCCATTTATAATCTCAATATTTTTTTCTATAGTCTTGAAGTATTTTAACTCTACTGTACAACAAACGGATAGTCAGTTTAGATTATTGATTCTCTTTAAAAAACACCTGCATAATTGATACCCGTCAATCGATGCAAGTCATAGTCAAAGGTAGACAAATCATTTTTATTGAACTTAGCGATATCGTCATATCCACAACCTCTTGAAATAACCTTGATCAACTCGTTAGAAGCATCTAAAAAATTCTTTAGCTGTTTGGCAGAACTTTCAATGATCAATCTTTTGCGCAAGTCATCTTTTTGTGTAGCAATCCCTACCGGACAATTATCTGAAGCGCAAGCACGCATGCCCAGGCAGCCAATGGCTTGGAGTGCAGAGTTGGCAACTGCTATGGCATCAGCACCCAACATCAGGGCTTTTGCAAAATCTTCTGCCACTCGGAGACCTCCCGTGATAATCAATGTAACATCCTGCGCACCAATTTTGTCTAGATGCCTTCTTGCTCTTGCCAAGGCAGGAATGGTGGGTACGTTTATGTGGTCTCTGAATATTTTTGGCGCAGAACCTGTTCCACCGCCTCGTCCATCTAGAATAATGTAATCCACTCCGACCCGCACCGCAAAATCTATGTCTGCCTCAATGTGACTGGCTGCAATCTTGAAACCTATTGGAATTCCTCCCGTTTTTTCTCGTACCTCATTTGCAAAATTGCGAAAGTTCTCTATAGTGATTAGATCAGGAAAGGCAGCCGGCGAGATAGCATTTTCTCCAACGTTCAAACCGCGCACTTTAGCTATATCTTTTGTAACCTTATTGCCAGGTAGATGTCCTCCTGTTCCTGTCTTCGCACCTTGCCCTCCCTTAAAATGGAAAGCCTGGACTTTTTTTATTTTACTCCATGAAAATCCGAATTTTGCAGAGGCCAATTCATAAAAATATCTTGAATTGCTTTCTTGTTCTTTAGGCAGCATTCCTCCTTCGCCACTGCATATCCCTGTACCCGATTTTTCAGCTCCCATGGCAAGCGCTATTTTAGCTTCTTTCGACAGCGAGCCAAAACTCATATCAGAAACAAAAATTGGTATTTTTAACTTTAGAGGCTTCTTTGCATTTTTACCAATGATGACTTTAGTACTTACTTTATGGTCATCCATCAGAGGTCTGCTAGCGAGTTGTGCAGGTAAAAACTGGATATTCTCCCACTTAGGAAGCGTGTCTCTATCTACCCCCATAGAAGCAGAAGGACCGTGATGTCCCCACTTTTTCAAACCATTTTTTGAAAGGGCCTTGATGTACTTGGTATATGGCTCTGTACTTTCTGGATTAGTATCTGCATACTGCCCTAGGTATTCATCTCTATTGAATGGTTGTGGATGCTCCTTCAGATATTCGTTTATCTCAGCTTCATCAACGTAGACATTTTTTTTCTCAATCTTAGAGGTAAATTTGTGTAAGGACTCCTCGTTGTTATACTCGCTGACACCAGTATCAATTCTATAATCCCAATGATGCAGCCCACATAAAATATTATCACCATCTATATAGCCATCTGCCATGAGTGCACCTCGATGCATACACCGCCCGTACAAGACAGACACTTTTTGGCCATACTTAATGACGACCAGATCCAAGCCATTAACTTGAACACCAAAAGGTTTATCTACCTTTAAATCATCAATAGAACAGATTTTGATTTCTTTTTTCATCATGCTTATTTCTTTAAACTAATATTTCACAAATCTTGAGCGTACCCCATGGCAAACAAAGATGTAAGTTATAACTTCTGGGGAATGAAACAAACGCAAAGTATCTGTATCCGCTATAATAAATAAAAAGCCCCCAAGTGATGGATGCAGCGAATAAAAAGCAAAAAGCTACCTTATTAGAATCTTCAGCATTACAGATAAACCATTAGTATGGCATGAGTTGAAATGACAGTCCAAACGTGCGCTCCTAACAAAGCAAGAGCTCGCCAAATAAATTTGACGAGCTCTTATATTCCAGCTTATGGATGTTGAATTTTTTACAAACTTGAAGTAGATTGTTTAACTTTCTCCAAAATGCTTCTCGATCTTTCTAGCTTTTCTTTTACTTCCTCCCGATCATGATTAGCCGCTACAATCTCTTTTTCTAATGTCTTAATTTCCTCTTGTAGCTCCTCGATATCTTCAGCTTTTTTCCGGATATCGTCCTCTTTATCAGCGATATCCTTTATGATAGCTTCATACTCTCCAGACATCATATCTACTTTTTCTTCATGATAGTTTGGTAAAAAATAAGAGACATACTCTTCTGTTAGGTGCTCCAGGTTTTCAGTTATTTGACTATCCTGGTTTTTATTTAGCGGGCTTCCATTTGCATCACTAGCAAAAACCACTATTTCTGTACCTTTAGCGCCTGACTTAAAATGGGTATTCAAAATTAAATCTTCTGAAGATAAAAATGACATAGGAACCATCTCGGTTTGCAATTCATCTTTCTTCATGAAAAATCCATACCCTTTGATGTCAACATCATATACATCTTCTATAAATGAGTTCCACGCTTTCTTTGCTTCTTCCTTATCTGCGTTAACATCTAAGAGCACACTTTCGTGCATGCTTCCATCATGTGGATAATCAATTGTTGTAATTTCAAACTGCTGGCTTTGTACCTGGAAGGCAAAAAGCGTAGCAATAAGCATAAATGCGAATTTCATAATATTAAAATTTTGTTTTATTTATAAATGCAAATTCATCATCCAATATAATGATGAAATAATTTTGAGAGAGCCCAAAGATTTTGAATTCTAGTCCTTAGAATTTCAACCAATTTGGCTCTTAATTTCAATGTGTAGGCCTACATTGATTTAGCTGCTGATCCTGAAGTATCGTAATAGCTAATGGGCTAGAATTTTGCGTATTTGTTTGCTTCGAGGGTAAAACATTTTATTAATCATCATTGTTCGATGGATTATAAAATATCCATAATACTTTTTGATATCCATCGTCAATAAATTTCCTAAAACAGTAGGTATATTGACAGCATTTTTGCCAATATATGTTATACCTTGGAGCTTGTGTTCAAAAATACCCTATACGCACTCATATTTATAACTCAGCTATTCTTGATTCTTCAAGTACAGGCTCAAGAACTAGTTGTAATGTCGAAGGTTGCGATAGTGGAAGATACTATTG
The DNA here is from genome assembly GCA_937923345.1 of uncultured Saprospiraceae bacterium. Lineage (GTDB taxonomy): Bacteria > Bacteroidota > Bacteroidia > Chitinophagales > Saprospiraceae > JALZVN01. Next base: position 8,891 of record CAKZVJ010000128.1, on the reverse strand, counting down.
TATCCAAAGCTATTTCCATTTCTAAAAAGCTTTCTGATAGCAAAGTAAAATCTCTTTTGATTTTTGGCGGAAAAATTTCTGACGTCAATAATTTCACCACCATTGCGGACAATATAAAACGACTAAAAAAGGTATATGACAAGGTATACTTGATTCCAGGAGACACCGAGTGGGTATTCCTAGGACCAGAAGGTATAAAAGAGCTTGACAATTATCTTGCGGATCAATTCTCTCAAGACATATTAATTCCTGATAATGCTTGTGGCGAATTAGAAATAAAAGAAATATCTGATGATTGGAATTTAGCAGCCATTGACTCAAAGTGGTATTTTTCTAATTGGAACAACGATAATTTATTTAATCGAGGTTGTAAAATACGAGATCGAAATAGATTCTGGATTCACATTGGGGAAGGTTTGTCCAAAGAAAAAAATAAGATGCTTGTGTTCTTTACTTACCATCCCCCAATTCGATTTGATAATAGCGCAGGATACCTTTCTTGGAGAGATCACCTCCTCCCGATACCAGTGGCAAGTACTATTTTCCATAGCATCAAGTGCTACTCCTGCTCATACGAAGATGCAAACCATCCAAGATATCAAAAATATAGTAGTCAAATAAAAGATGCCGTAAACTTAGAGCCCAATATCATTACTATATCCGCAGGTGGCAATTATCTAATGGACCACATTGTAGAAGATCATCATTATCTCAATATTAATTCTTCAGACCAATCAGAGTTTATCTCAAAAAAAAGAGTGGCTTGGCAGAGTTCTAAAGCAGCGTATCTGGTTCTCTCTGAGGTGGAGGACGGAATCAAGACAGACTGGTATAGCATGCGAAATGATCATCTTATTCGGTCTGATATAAAATTGAGGAATGAAGAAATAATAGATACACTAAGTCAAGTGTCCTACGAATATGATAAATTGAGAATGGATACTGTATTGGCCCCAGTCTTAACACAAGGCAATATCACCAAACTAAATGGTAAACTTCTGGGTGATTTGAATACTGACTTTCATTACCTTCCAGTAAAGGCTCCAGTTCTCGATCTTTCTACCTTTGAATCTGGTCTTAATCCAACGAGCATTGAAGGTGGTCAGCAAAGTCTCTCCGTAAGATTAGAATCAAAAGATGGCACTGAATATATCGCTCGCACCATAGAAAGAGCCGTCACTAAACTGGTTCCGCCTCCATTTGATTTGGCACCTGCCAAAGGCTTGGTAAGATATTATTTTACCGCAACTAATCCATTTGGCTTTCTTGTAAGCAGCAGTCTTGAGGCTTCTCTAGATTTATATAGAACAGACCCCTCGCTAATGTATCTACCAAAACAAGAATTGCTGAAACCATATAATGACGAGATAGGTGGTAAGTTGGTCTTAATGAGAGCGAGTGCCTTAGGGGATAATGAAGAAACAGATTTACTAGCCAACTCTAAGGAAATCATAAGTTCAAATCATTTCATAGAAGAATATTTAGACAATCATGCAAAACCAGATGCATCTTTATATTTGAAGGTACGTTTATTGGATATGTTGATCAATGATTGGGACCGCCACGAAAACCAATGGAGTTGGGCTAAGAAATCGAATAGTGAGGGCACTGTTAACACCTACTATCCGATTCCTAAAGACAGGGATGAAGCCTTATCAAACTACAATGGATGGCTACTTAGTTTTACAAGACAGTTTGTTCCGCTTCTCTTTCCATTAAAACCATTTGATGATGAACTCTCCACCAACGATATTACATGGATGCACTATGTAGCCTCCTACTTAGATAAGCTGATTCTTACAGATCTCTCAAAAGCAGAGTGGGACAAAGTGGTAAATGAGTTTACAACTCAGATAAATGATGCATCCATTGTAGAGGCAGTCAATCAACTACCTGGTCAATTGTCAGTAGAAGTCAAGGAGGATATTAAAGCAAAACTTAAGCAGAGACTAGTAGACATAGACCAAACTGCAAATATATTCTACAACCTGATTCGCGATGAAGCCGTGATTTTTGGATCAACAAAAGCAGATTCCATCGTCATCACCAATGAAAGTAATGGTGCTATGGTATCTGTATGGTCTTTAGACGAAAAAGGCAACTCTTACAAGAAAGTCCAGAATTTTTATGAGAATCAACAAAGTAAAGAAATATGGATTTACACGCTTGATGGAGATGATCAATTTCACATAGATGGGGAGGGGACCAATAAAATAAAAATTAGACTGATGGGCGGGTTTGGCAACGACCTATACAACGTAAGCAACCAAAATAGACATAGAGTTCATATCTATGACACCCCAAACAATGCTGAAATAAACACCAATGCCGATGTGGTAATCTCCTTCAACAATGAGATAGTCTCTTTAAATAGGAAGGACTTTATGCAAAACTACGACTGGTACTTACCCGTTTTGAATTTCAATACAGATGATGGCATATTAATGGGTCTTATGCATAGTTGGAACTCCTATGGCTTTAAATCCAAGATAACACAGACCGTGATGGCTTCTTATGGATACCTAAGAAATTCATCCCTTTTAGACTACTCCATTATCTTTCAAAATGACCTAAAGAAGCTGGATAAGTTCATCAACCTAACCTATTTTGGTCCTAGATACGAATTCAATTTTTTCGGTTTTGGTAATGGCATAGAGAGAGATGAAGATCAACCCAACGAATTCTATTTTGTAAGGCAGGCAAGAGCTACCTTTGATGCAGGGGTCGTTAAACCTATAAACGATATTGCCAGTTTAGCTTTGAGCATTGATGCTTCTGGTACCGAATTGCAAATGGTAGAGAATAGATTCCTAACGCAAAATACTGTTGAAACAGAAATATTTGATAGGCAATATTTTGCTGGACTGAAACTACAATATCAACTTAAAAATTTTGACAGTAGACTAAAACCTGAGAATGGTGTCTCATTGATCTCCATTCTAAATGCTCAAAAGCATTTAAATATGGGAAATCGAGATTTTATTCGATTGGATATCGAAGGTACTTTTTTTAAGTCATTTGGAGAGAACAGCAAAGTAGTAATTGGTACTTCGGTAGCCTATAGAAAGGTATTAGGAAACCCATTTTTCTATCAAGCACCATTTATTGGTGGTGATACAGGCTTAAGGGGATTTAATCGGGAACGATTTTATGGTGATGAATCGTTTAGTCATAAAAGCGATGTATATATTCACCTTACTGATCGATCCTGGGAACAAGACAAAAGGAACAGTTGGGGAATAAGTTTATCCTTGGATCATGGTCGGGTTTGGTCAGATCAAGACGTTCTCGACACATGGTTTATTAATTATGGTTTTGGTGTGTTTTTCAGCCCACTTGATGTCGCTACTATTAACGGAGGAATTTTCTTTTCACAAGATGGCAATCAACGAATTCAGATAGGATTAGGTTGGCCACTTTAAATGATGCTATTATGACGGATAAAACTCAAAATATGAAGCACGAATTTAATGAACATGACGTACTCAAGATTCAAACTTTTGTGGAGAACAAATTACAGTCCAACATCAATCCTGCATACATCATTCATGATATTTCTTATTTGAATAAGCTTATAAAAAAAGCCAATAAATTATTTAAAAAAGATCCGCTTAACAGCAGTGATCAAAATCTAACCCATGCGTTGATTTACTTTTACTTCCTCGGCTATTCTAGTGACAAAAATAATCCGCTACAGAAAAGTGTTAGCGAAGCACAAGCATATCTAGTAGGAAATGGATATACAGAAGATCAAATAAAATTGGTAACGCAGGGTCTTGCTTCCTTAAATTCATTTGATAGAATCCATAGCAAGCCACATGCCATTGCACATGACGTCCTATATACCAAGTTTTCCAGCAAAAAAATATTAGAGTTCATGTCCAAAGGACTTGAAGAACAAAATATTGCCAGCGATCAAAAAACAGATGAAGTAAAATGGATTTCCCAGACATTAGACGACATGATTGAGCATAAATACAACACTAAAGTAGCCAAAAAAAAATGGAAGCAAAGAAAGCGAGACAACATCAAATTATTGCGACGCCATCTTAATAAGATTAAAAGAAAATCTTCATTAACCTCAAATAAACAAGCGATGACTATGTTTAAAACTTCATCGCGTAATCAGATTGACCTAATTAACATTGCTGACAAGAAAGCTGGCATAATGATCACGGTAAATGCGGTTCTAATTACAATACTATTACCTTTATTTGCGAGCTATATCATTGACATGTCTTATTTCATTATACCCTCCGTAATATTAATAATTACCTGCGGCTTAAGTATTGTATTGGCTACACTTGCAACTAAGCCATCAACAACAGATACTCCATCACATCAAGATTATATCTCAGGCAATAAGTCGCTTTTCTATTTTAGAAACTTTATCAACCTCAACAAAGAAGAATATAGAGAAAATATACAAGAACTCATTGTTAGAGATGCTCAATTTGAAAATGCCGTGGTTAATGGTCTGTACGACCAAGGAATAACCCTTGGCATAAAGTATCGCAAACTTACTTGGTGCTACTGGATATTTGCCATTGGCATGGCACTTACCATTTTATCCTTGCTTGTATCTCTTTATTTTTTTAAAGACTTTTAATAGAAGTAGTTATTACTACGAGCTCCATTCACCATGAGAGACTAACACTCAATATGAAGATATTTATCCAGATATGTTCAGAAATATCATATTTCGATGAGATAAAATATTCTACATCTTTAGATCTCTAAATGATCACACCATTTTTAATACTATAGCTTTAAAAACGGGGTGACTCTTTGACTCAATTTGTCATGATTTTTAAAAGAAAATCACGCCAAATTGGTCATACACCCGAAAAAGATAGAGTCAAGTTCTCCGGGATTCTTCTCTTACTACTGAATATCTCTAACTACTTGTTTCGCATAAACTTCAGGATTGAAGCCTTTCTAGATCGTGCTTCATTGCTTATAAATAAATTTCCGAATTCATCAAAACATAATCCCTCTGGCTGACCATACAATTTAGGAGGTAGAAAGAATATTCCTTTTAGATCATTTTCTATGTCTGCCACAATTAGCATACGTCCTCTGCTTGATAAAATATAAAGCAATCCACTACATGGATCTATGTCAATTGCCGACGGAGCAAAAGCCATTAGTCTGTTTTTTACGCCTAACCGAACAATGATATTATCTGATATATTACTTTGACGCATAGTAACTATGGAGCTGAGTAAATTAATCACATAGTAGGGAGAGTCATTTAATTTTTCATTTTTTGGATCCCAAACATAAATACCCTTTTCATTTCGATCCTCAACTATTTCCATTTCTTTTTTACAAGCGAGCAATAACACTTCCTGATATTTATGGTAGCAACAGCCTTCTACATCATTTCGACTTGATAGAAATGTATCATACTCATCAACTTTTTCTTTCGTTTTTAAATTCACCTTTTTGAGATTCCCGTTGCTCTCCGCCACGTATGCGAAATTATCATGGATACTAATAGCTTCATAATCATCATTCTCAGCAAACTCTAGTCGATTCACAATCTCACCACTGAGTGTATCAACACTATAAATTATACCCTTTTCGTCATTAATTGTTCTTAGTACACCGTCACTATCTATGGATAGTCCAGATATTTCATATAACTCTTTTGGTAGAACAATTGTTTTGCTGGGTAAAGCTAGTGTAAAGGGTAACTCAAAAGAATCTCTAACAATTCCTTTATTAGCGTTGAATTGTGCATTAGCTGATAAAGCTAGTAACAGCAGTATAAATGGAAGAATGATCCTCTTGATAGGAATGATTTTTTTAATTAATCTCATATAGCTTAAATCAAATTCGAGCCGATAGCACAAAACTCTTAAACAAATATACAAGCCTAATAGGAGGCATGGCTATAGACTTGTAAATTAACCACTAGCAATAAAATTTGACTGTAAACTACCACTAAATACTTTAGTATTGGAATTAAAGATAAATCATATTCTATTCTTATGATTTTTTCAACCAAGCAGCAAGCATCCAAGTTCTCTTCTCAATGGCTCCAACCATGCTCGCTACTAAGTCTACCGTGCCTTCATCATCTATTGCACTCGCTTCTTTTATCACCTCTCTCATTTGGGTAATAAGCTTTGACTGGTCATTCAAAATATTCTCTACCATCTTCTCATCTGATATATTACTTTCCATTTCATCTATAATAGATACGGCCAAATATTTCGATATACTTGAATTTGGTTTGTGGCCGATGGTAAGAATGCGCTCCGCGATTGCATCGATATTGATTCGAGCATCAGTATAAATAGCTTCAAATTCACCGTGAAGTTGAAAGAAATTAGGGCCCTCGACATTCCAATGACAAGATCTGATATTTTGATAGTAAACGCTGTACGAACATAATAGCTCATTCAAGGTAGATGCTACAGCTGACATTTTCTCTTTGGAGATTTCTATATAACTCATTGTATTTATTTTAAATTCAGTTATCTATGGCCGTAAAACTATATGCATATCAATAATGTTCAATGAGCAGCAGCAAATCTTCACTGCCATTCTTAGTTTAGAGAACATACAAAACAGATAAATACTGGGCGCTTTTTACTTTTCTAAATTGAGCTCAACCAAAAGAGGATAATGGTCGCTACCTACTTTTTCTAATCGTTTAATATTGATAAGACTAAATTTTTTAGAGCAGAATATTTGATCCAATGGAAAACCCAACCATGGTGCATAAGTTGGAAATGTAGTTATCATTCCTCTTCCTTGTCTTGGATCATGAAGGCGACTATTGTTTACAAATTTTGTAGTTGCCCTACTCCATGCCACATCGTTGATGTCGCCAGCCACCACCAAATAATCTTTGTAGCTCAGTTCGTTAATCCGATTTGCGGTAGCAGCTAATTCAACATCTTTAGGAAGCGAAGTAGAAGACTCCCCAGGTACGGGAGGTTTAGGGTGTAGACCAAAGAAATGAATATCTGTTCCATATTTGCGAAGTATACACTCTATTTGTGGTGTTTCATCGTATATATGATGAATATCAAAATCTTTAAACACTAATTTGCTCAGTAAGAGCATACCATAGGTATCTTCTCTAGACCGATTTATTACATATGGATACGATGAAGATAGCGTAGTAAGGTTGCTCACCCATTTTTCGTTCACCTCCAACAGCAGTACAATATCTGCCTCAGATTTGATAATACAGCTTCTGACTTTCTCGTAATGTTCATTTTTTTGCAATACATTGATTACGCAAATAGATAACTTTTTTTCTGGACTCTTGCCTTGGTAGTCAGGCACACTTTTACTACCAAAACGGGTAAAGGGATATATCTTTTTCGAAAGTAATATAATACATACAGCTAGAGCCATTATTATGATCCAGGCAGGACCTTGGCGAAAACCAATAATACACTCAAATAATAGTAATACTATACTAGAACCTAACAATTGAGTACACATGTATTCTGGGGCCCTAAAAATCCAGTGCCTGTATGGGAGTAACTGAAATACAGTCAAACCCACTGCTATAAAACTAAGTATGTGTACTATTGTCAAAATCATTAATCGCAAGTGTAAGGGAAAAAATCTACTTAAACAGCTACATAAATAAATCTTCTAATACTGCACTTAATACAAACAAAGCATCGCAACAACAACTTGTCCACTGCCTTAAATGTTCAAGCAGCTATAAGTCAGTGATAAATTTTAAATTAGAAACTACTAATGCACTACATACTAACTCGCCTCATGTAAAGCATTCAGCTTCTTTAAGCCATCAATATTACGCTCTAGCACTACTTTTACGTCCTCCGTTTTGATGTGACCCAATATTCCAAAGGGGCCTTCATACCCTTCTGCTTTCAAGCATTTAATCATTTCAAATTCATGATTGCCTTTACCAATGGGCAAGATTTGTTCACCATCCTTTTCAACTCCATTCAAATTGACATAAGAGAGATATGGCTTTATTTCTTTGACAAAATCACAAAATTCATCTACATGCTCATGGGCATGATGAAAATTATACACCATGCTGATGTCTTTTTGATTCAGCGTTTTTAAGATTTTTAATTGGTTATAAGGATTTCCAAACCAGCCATGATGATTATATATCGCTAGTTTACAACCTATATCATCGGCCATAGTCTTAACATAACTTATCATCTCTACTGAGAGATTTATAGACGCTTCGTCTTCTAAATCCTTAAAATAATTATCGCTGAAGCTTACCCATATAGTAGGCTTTTGTTCCACTTCTTTTAGAGTATTTAAAAGCAACTGATTAGCCTCACTCAATTGTCCAAGACTATCTCTCTTAGCGTTGAGCCAAAGAAACACGGAAGTGATTTCAATATCATTCTCCTTCGCCAATTTGAACTCCTCTTTCATGGCACCAAACTCGGCCTTCCCTCGATTAAAACCATATTTCTTTAGCCCCAATTCCTTTATCATACTGATTCGTTCGGCTGGAGATCTGTCTAAGGAATCAAAACCCAATATGCACCACGGAGATACCTCCGCAATGTCTATGAGTTGCTCCTTCTTTTGTTCACATGAAGAAAAGAGGGTAAATAGAAAAATGCTAAGGATTCCAATTAATGATCTTACCATGCCTGCTGTATTTTGATATAGCAGCACTAAAGTAAGCGAATCTTTCTTATTATCTAGCTATAGAGAACATTATAGTCTACACTAAGGAATGAAGAATAAGGGATTAGATGATTTCTGCTTCTACCAAGATCTCTCTTGCTTTATCTTCGAATTCTTTTGGGACGATTATTTCAATAACACCGAACAAGTTTGCGTGCGCTGTGTCCATTTTATTGATGACATGTGCATTGATTCCTGCCTCTTGCAACAAATGAACTGCCGTATTCACCTTG
>CAKZVJ010000127.1 GCA_937923345.1 uncultured Saprospiraceae bacterium | reverse complement strand
GCACATCATACCGCTTCTGACTCTCTCGAAAAAAGGGAGCCATATTTTAAATTAATCCTGATTCATTATTATTCCATAGCAGGAGTGATCACGATATTTCTATACGCAATAGGCGAGTGATCTCCTTGTAGCATAATGGGTCCAGGCATTCCCTCTTTACTATCTAAGGCACCTCCAGTAATACCTGGTATGATTTGATTGTGGATGATGGTTTTACCATTGGCTACTACAGTCACTCTTTGTCCAACTAGAGTTATATCAAAAGCTTGCCATTCTCCAGCTGACCTAGCGGCCATTTCATTAGGGGTAATAAAACCATAGATGCCTCCAAATTTAATACTAGAGGGCTCGTCTCCTTGATTGTCTGCTACCTGGACTTCATGGCGACCTCGTAGATAGACGCCACTGTTTCCATCCGTAGGATATTTGAATTCGACGTGTAGTTTAAAGTCTGTAAACTTTTCGGTAGTCACCAGATTCGACCCTGAATTTTTGCTTTCTAAAATTCCATCTTTCGCCATCCATTGATTCTCTCTGGTGGCTTGCCACCCTTCAAGGTTCTCTCCGTTGAACAAGGATCTAGGGGCTCCCCAAATGGGTTCTTTACTCGGTGCTAATTTTGGAGCAGCCACTCCTATCCAATTATAGGATTTGCCATCTGTATAAATCATGCTTCCTTTGAGTTGATTGCCAATGCGTTGAAATTCAAATTCCATATCGCGATCAGGTTTTTCCCACTGATTGGGGATTGCGAAGGAATACTTACCATCTTTCATTTTGATATGAGATATCGGACGTGCACTACCAAAGGCATACACAAATTGGCCTACAAGGGTTTTATAGCCTGACACTCGTATCTCTAACCATGAAGGCAACTGTTCTCCATCTTTTGTAATCTCTAAATCCCACTTACCGACTATGGGGCTTTCTTCTTGCGCAATGTTGATTTGAGTAAAGGAGAAAAAGAGGACGAAGCTTAGTAAAATTTTATACTGCATAATTATTTATTTCTTTGAAAGAATCGTCAGCAAAATAAAAAATCGAAATGACTTTATTCGCCATTTCGATTTTTGATATTCACTAGTAGGTATTCTTTACGCTGTAGCGCCCACCTGTTGCTCCACAAAGTACATATCTACCTCGCCAAGGTTCTTAGCAGAAATTTTTCCACGGTGTTCGCACTTAAACATATGGCGTACTTTATTATAGGTAGAAGTAGAGATATTAACCTTACCTGGTGTACCGTTAGATTCCATACGGGAGGCAAGATTGACGGTATCGCCCCAGATATCATAGGCAAACTTATTGAAGCCTACTATCCCTGCGACCACGGGGCCTGAGTGAATCCCTATACGTGCCTCAAAGAATCTTTTTCCTTTGCTTTGGCGATCTTGTTTATACTCCTCTAGAAAGATTTGCATTTCTAGAGCAGCCTTTACTAGCTCGTCTGCTTTGTGTAGTTTCCCATTCAGCCCAGAAGCACACATGTATGCGTCGCCGATGGTTTTTATTTTTTCTATAGAGGGGTATTGAGAGATGATATAGTCAAAGCCTTTAAAGCAGTGATCCAACTCGTCTACTAAATCTACTGGACTCATGCTTTCTGCTATCCCAGAAAAGTTTTTAAAATCTGTAAATAGCACAGAGACATCATTAAATTTTCGTGCTTTGGCTTTGCCATTCGCTTTCAGTTCTTTCGCTATGGGGGCAGGTAGTATATTAAGCAATAAATCATCCGCCTTTTTTTGCTCAGCGGCAATCAGCGTATTTTTCTCTTCTAGTTCTTTCTTTGATTTTCGATTGGCACGAAGTCGACCAAAAAGTAGAATCGCGAAAACAAATAGAGAGCCCACCGCTAATCCTAAGATCTTATTAAAGTTGGAAGCGCGTTCATTGTCTAGCTTGGTCTCTGTCAGCAAGGCCTCTTTCTCTAAATCCTCTTTTGATAAGGCTGCGTACTTCTGTTCTAATCTTGCTCTTTTTTTCTCGGATTCTGCATTCCTACTCGCTAAGGATTGTAATTGTTTTTCCTTTTCTGCTATCTCCGCCAATCTTTCCCTCTGGATAGCAGCCTCCTCTCTAGTCAAGACTGTTTTATCTCCTATAGCAATAGGTGCTTTTTCGCCCTTGAGGGCGTAGAGCTCGGTAGTCAGTCGCTCTTTATCTTTGGTAAGGGTTCTATTTTGATTTTCTAGTTTTGCTTTTTCATTGACTAGTCTTGTCACTTGGTCGCCAGATGAACCAGATGAACGTCCACCACCACCTAAGGATAAGGCTTCGCGCGTAGCATAATAGGCCTCTTTGAATTTGCCTGATTGTCCATAAAGTTTTGCAGCCTGCGTCAATATCTGACTGGCTAGTGATTTGTCGCCTGCTTTGATGGCATTCTCCTTAGCTGTTTTGTATCTAGCTTGCGCTCTGATGGCATCTCTATTCTTTTCATAGATATCGCCATCCAGAAAACCTATTTTTGCAAGGAGGTAATAATCTTTTTTATCATTGGCTATTAAGTAGGCATCTTTGATATACTTAGCTGCCTTGCCCCGTGTAGAAGACTTTTTATTGTAAATTTTGGCCAGTTCGTATTTCAATTCCATCTTATCCGAATCTGACTTAGCTTTAGCTAATTTTGATTCTAGGCTGCTTGCACTTTGGGCGTATACAGAGAGTGCCGTCAAAATAAATACTAAGGTAATTGGTAATTTCATTATGCTAAAGTCTGCGTTAAAAATACAAACATCTAATTCTACTTACGAACTATTTGACCAAGAAGTTGTTTTTTTGCCACATGGATGGACAAATAGTCAGTATTACATTCTTTGATTACCAGGGTTTTAGACAAAAATGGCAAGCCCTAACCAATATGGGTTTACTGCCAAGAAAAATAGCCAGAGTCCCAGGCTTGCGCTTTTTCAAATTGATGGGATCTGGTAAAGATGGGTTTAGCATAAAGCCTAATTGGGCCAAATATAGTCTCCTAGCCATCTGGGAGAACAAAGCCGCTGCAGATGACTACTTCGAGTCGCCCCTTTTTGCCACTCAAAAAGCACAGTGTGCATCCTATAAGACCCACTTTCTCCGTGCCTACCAAGCCCATGGTCTCTGGGATGGTCAGCAACCTTTTGCACTGAATGGTCAAGCTGCTGCCGAAAAACCCATCGCCGTTATTACTCGCGCAACCATCAAAACGAAATATCTAAGAAAATTTTGGAAGGATGTCCCTCAAGTGAGTCAATCCATCATGCAGAAAGAAGGTCGCATTTTTTCTATCGGGATTGGAGAGCTCCCTCTCATCATGCAAGCCACTTTTAGTATTTGGACGAGCGCTGAGCAAATGAAAGAATTCGCCTACAAAAGTAAGTATCACAGAGAGGTAGTCGCTAAGACGCGAAAGCTAGGTTGGTACAAAGAAGAAATGTTTGCTCGATTTGAAATTTTGGATCTCTAGGCTTATCTCCCTTATTTAAGCGTAAAGTGTCCGGAATAAACCTAATGAAGCAAGCCATGCCAAACCAATTAGAAACCAAATTAATAACCCTACTAGCCCAAGCACTAAGCCTGTTCTAGCCGCCCCTTTTCCAGCATATTCCTCTGGGTTTTGTTTTATTTTTTTCATACTTCTAGATCCAGCGACTACGGCAATAATAGAGAGGATGCCCATAAGAATTAAGCCCGGCCATATAATCAGGAATGATGTATATATAGCCAAAATAAATGAAGCGGGAAAAAGGGCCACTGCGATGATACCCAACCATAGGGAAGCATTAGCAAGCTTCTTATTTTTCTTTGGGTTTTTCGCTTCCTGCTTGGCTTTTTTTACCGCCATCTTCTTCAGTAAAAACAAACCTACTTTTTGCTTCAGATTTAGTTTTTTCCTAAGTTCTTTTGCTGGACTGGATTCCTTATTCTTGATTGGCTTTACTGCTACGAGTTGAACACTGATCAGGGTCAAAATTACGAGTAATATATGTCTGCGGAGCTCCATTGGTTGCTTATTTTTGTTTGAGTATCTTCTAGGATTGTTCCTGTTTTATAAATCTACTCCGACAAGGTATACTTTATTAATCTTTGACAAAAACTTGGATATCAATTATTTTTTTATGACTTTAGAAAATCAATAAAAATTTGAGGTCTAGATACGTTAATTTTAAACTATGAGAAAAACTACCTTTTTCATTTCCTTTATATTATGCTTATTCTGTTGTGCTAGCGCCACTAGCCAAATCGATGTAAAAATCAATCCTATTGGACTCCTATTTAACAGTCCTGATGTGTCTGTGGATTACATCTGCAATGAACAACTTAGTATAGAATTTTTGGTGGGTGTTGACTATGGTAATGTATTCGGATCTGGTTTAATAAATAGAGCGAATAGGCTAACGAAATCTGGTCTTAGGTTAAGATTGATCGGAAAGTACTATTTCACAACGGATAAAGGAGGCGATACCTGGTATACTGGTGTCTACACCGGCCCGAGATGGCGCACCGTCACTCCGACCGAAGATAATGTCACCAACCCTGGATGGACGCAAGCTACACTCACGGCAGGTATCCACGGTGGATACAAGTTTGTTTTAGATTCCAATATCATCTTTGATCTTGGACTTGGTCTCGGGCGTTCTTTCTCCGACAGAATCAGATCTCAAAATCCCACAAGCGGCGCAGTGATTGCGGGCTTTGGGTTAGACTCATTTGTGCGATTGGAAATGGGATATCGGTTTTGAAGTAAACTATATATGCAAAAATTACTTGCGCAGATACGCAATTATACAGACAGACCATTCAACAGCTAACAGACAGACTAATCAACTATTTTTCTCCATCTTTCCGCTTGGGGTGAAAGAATAATAAATGGTGAATTATGAGTCCCCTCCTGAAAAGTCACGAAACCATAAAATGACTCTTTTGCCAATATTTCCTACATTCAGTTTTGCATTCATTTGTTAGATTGGAAATGGGATATTGATTTTAGGGTTTTTGATACAAGCTCCTGGCCTCATAATCTTCGGTATTTTATACCCATGCTGGGCAAACATTGCCAAAAAATCTTTTTATTAAATTCTGCTAGACATTGTAGCCGATATCTACCTAGTCTAAAAAACATTTTGTTCGAAAAAAGCAAAGTATTCTTCTTGCTTGCTGAGGTTTTTGTCATACTGTATAAATTCGATGACAATAAACGATACGCAGCAAACTCACTAATTTGATTAAAATATTGAAGCTATATTTGGTTTTTTGTTTAGTCATTTTGGATGATGATTTTTTCAACGAAAGAATGGTTTTTATTTTGGATATGCAAAAAATAAACTCCTGAATTCAATCCTTGAATCTCTTCTGTAGAGTGACTCAACTTGCCTTCATATAGTTCGATTCCATTGACATCAAATAATATATAATTAGAATTAACAAATTCTGTGTTAATGGCTTTTATAAAAACGTTTTGCGCACTTGGATTGGGAAATATTGAAACATTAGGCGATTCATCTTTTAGTAATTCATCTGTAGAAACTGTTGGGTTGCACTCTTCTACTTGCGCTCCTAACCTAAAGTTTGGGAAATTTGGAATACTTGCAAAATTTAATGCTGGTATCTCTATCTCTTGCTGCTTAAAGTCACATGCGGCACCCAGTTTATCTGGCTCATTTATAACATGAAAAAAAAGATGACTGCTTGTGCCTGCAATATAAATTTTGCCGTCTGGAGCAAGTTGTGACAAATAAAACACTGCACTAAAAGGTGGAGTGTTTATCAAATTAAGCGTATCTATTAAAATCCTGCTCTGAGGAACATTTGTTGCGCCTAAATCAATTTGATAAAGTTTCGTTCTTGCAGCTGCATATAAAAATCTAGAGTTAGGAGAAATCGACAAACCTGCTGCTCCAAATGGGTCATCTGAAAAATCGATAGCAATTGGATTACTTAACTCACCTTTACATCTATCAAAATCAAAAATGTGCAATCCATTCCAAGGGTTAAAGCGGGCATATTTTGTGCCATCTGGGGAAAATACAGCTTGACCTATTCCATGAAAACTATCCCATTCTTCTCCACTACAAATTAGTTCAGAGGCAGACAAACCATCCGTATTTAACAAAATACGGTAATAACAATTAGTTAATGCTTTGGGAGTGATTATCCACCAATCTTTTCCGTTTGCATGTTTAACGGAAGTCAATTGCCCTCTCCCTAAAGCTAACGTATCTTCTATTACAACAGAACTTTTTGTAGTAACCTCTCCTAGACCATTTTGAAGATCCATATCTACTATGCTATAATAAAGCCTTTTAGGGTCTAGAGTAGTAGGAATACCTGGGTAGGTGACCTCATCTAAATCTTGGTAAAATAAATAATACTTCTTCGCATCACCAGGCATAGGTAAAGCCAATAATCCTTGCGAAATAGGGCTCTCAAATACTGCAGTGCTACAATAAAAATCTTCTAAGAACCCTGTCTGAATTTTATCTCCATTGACCATAATCTGATCAAGCTTGTTTCTGATTTCACAACCATTAGAATAAAAAAGCAAATTGCCTAATGAGTCACACATACTTATATTAGAGCTAGACATTGAAAAAGAATCAACTTTGTTTTCTAATGTTATATCTACAGACTCCATATTAAAATTCATATTTATTTCTCCATCTTGGCCCAAAACCCATTGAGCATCATGCTTCTTTTGGCTAAATGCATTAAATGTTGTCATGAGGAATAAAAAGAATAAAATAATTTTCATAATTGCAAGATTTTATTTCAAGGTTAAAAACGTTTGACTATCCATTAATTGTTTGCTTAGCTCTATTAAAAAAATCTGTTGTCGTTAACTTAAGAAACAAAATGAAGATAGTCAAACGAATAGCTTACTACATCTCTACTGGACAACTAGCGATTCTCTGTCAATATTGCCATTATCCCAATTAATAGATAAGAAATAAAGCCCTTTTGGCAAATCTATTTCAATTTCCATATTGTTGCCTGATAGTTTCTTTGTTAAGCACAGACGTCCTACAGAATCATATAATTTCACAACTCCATTAAAACTATTATTATGAGAAATAAAAATACTCTTAGACGTTGGATTAGGATATATTTTTACCTTTTCAGACGTGTTTTCTACAACTTGCAAATCAGGATTAACCAGTCTATTTTCGATTTGCAAATCAGGATAGCATCTTCCAAAAATTTCTTCATGCTCTGATCTTATACATGCAGGCAACAATCCTCTCGCTTGATAAACTGCCATACCTCCAATCTGTGGGCATTGAATAGCTATTGCAAGTAATTCACTTATATTTTGACCCAACAAATCCTCATTATTATTTAAAATTGAATGTAACTACTCAGGTCAATAAACCCTAAAAATAATCTAAAATAAATAGATTGTTGATAACTCTTAAATTTTGCAGGAAAACGAAAATCAAGAGTTACTTATTAACAAATATTGAGCTTTAAAGTAGTAAATATGTTAGTCT